>NZ_CATMPS010000001.1:65101-327284 GCF_950073225.1 uncultured Oscillibacter sp. | reverse complement strand
CGTTGGCCAGGTCCCGGCCCTTGGAAATCAGCTCGAAGTCGGTGGGCATCAGCTTGCCCTCGCGCTGCTCGCAGAAGACCCAAACGTCCTTGAAGGCAGCGATATCCGCACTGTTGAAATTAGACATGTTCTATATACTCCCTTCTCAGATAATGTGTTTGCCGGCCAGGATGGAAGCCAGCTTCTCGCAGGTCTCCTTGCCGTCGCCCTCCAGCATCATGCCGGCGCCCTTCTGGGGGGGCGTGAAGCTCTTGAAGATGTTGGTGGGAGAGCCCTTGAGGCCGATGGTGGAGGGGTCGATCAGCTTGTGGTCCTTGAGCTTTTCAAAGTCGAAGGTCTCCAGGGGCTTGTTGTAGGTCGCGTAGATGCCGCCGATGGACATATAACGGGGGTTGTTCAGCTCCTTGATGCAGGTCAGGAGGCAGGGCGTCTTAACCTTGATGGTCATATAGCCGTCTTCCAGCATCCGCTTGACGGTGATGTTTTCCCCGTCCTTGTGGATGTCGGCGGCGTAGGTCACCTGGGGCAGGCCCAGCTTCTCGGCAATCTGGGGGCCCACCTGGGCGGTGTCGCCGTCGATGGCCTGGCGGCCGCACATGACCACGTCGTCTTTTTCCACGCCGATGGTGTCAATGGCGGCGGCGAGAATCTGGGAGGTGGCGTAGGTGTCGGAGCCGCCGAACTCCCGGGCGGAGACCAGGACGCCCTCGTCCGCGCCCATGGCCATCAGCTCCCGGAGCATGGAGGCCGCGGGAGGGGGGCCCATGGTGACCACAATCACCTTGCAGCCGGTTTCGTCTTTCAGCTTCAGGGCGGCCTCCACGGCGTTCATGTCGTCGGGGTTCGTGATGGTCTGCATGGAAGCCCGGTTCAAGGTGCCGTCGGGATTGACGGCCACCTTGCCGGAGGTATCGGGGACCTGCTTGACACAGACAATGATTTTCATAGTCGTTTCCTCCTCCTCTTACAGTCCCATATTCGCGGAGATGACAATGCGCTGGACCTCGGACGTGCCCTCGTAAATCTCGGTGATCTTGGCGTCCCGCATCATGCGCTCCATGGGATAGTCCTTGGTATAGCCGTAGCCGCCGAACATCTGGAGGGCCTTGGTGGTAGTCTTCATGGCGTGCTCGGAGCACCAGAGCTTGGCCATGGCGGCCTCCTTGGTGTAGCGGACGCCCTGGCCCTTGAGGGTGGCGGCCTGATAGGTCAGGAGGCGGCCCGCCTCGCAGCCCATCTCCATGTCGGCGAAGGTGAACTGGGTGTTCTGGAACTTGGAAATGGGCTTGCCGAACTGGACGCGGCCCTTGGTGTACTCCTTGGCTTCCGCCAGAGCGCCCTCGGCGATGCCCAGGGCCTGGGCCGCGATGCCGATACGGCCGCCGTCCAGGGTCTGCATGGCGATGGAGAAGCCCTTGCCCTCACGGCCCAGCATGTTCTCCTTGGGGACGATGCAGTCGGTGAACACGATCTCGGCGGTGGGGGAGCCGTGGAGGCCCATCTTCACCTCGTGCTTGCCAACGGAGAAGCCGGGGAAGCCGCTCTCCACGATGAAGGCGGAGATGCCCTTGGTGCCCTTGGTCTTGTCGGTCATGGCGAAGACCACGAAGACGTCGGCAACATAGCCGTTGGTAATGAAGATTTTGGAGCCGTTCATCACGTAGTGGTCGCCTTCCAGCTTGGCCTCGGTCTGGCCCTTGGAGGCGTCGGAACCGGCGTTGGGCTCGGTGAGGGCGAAGGCGCCCACCTTATGGCCGGTGGTCAGCATGGGGAGGTACTTTTTCTTCTGCTCCTCGGTGCCGTGGGTCAGGATGGGGTCGCAGCAAAGGCCGTTGTGGGTGGCCACAATGTCGCCGGTGGAGGCGCACTGCTTGCTCAGCTCCTCGATGCAGATGGCGGAGGCCAGGGGGTCCGCGCCGGTGCCGCCGTACTCCTTGGGCACGCACATGCCCATGACGCCCAGGTCAAACAGCTTCTCGATGTTCTCCCGGGGATACTCGCTGTTCAGGTCCGTCTCGGCGGCGATGGGCTTCACTTCGTTTTCGGTGAACTCGGCCATCATCTTCCGAATCAGCTGGTGCTCACGGCTCAGATTGAAATCCATGTGATGTTCTCTCCTTATTTAAAATTTTGGAAATTCATATATGTCCGGTCCGGGCCTCCAGGGCCCGGACCTGGCTGACGAGGAACAGGGGGCAGTTTATTTGATTCCGGCGATGTCCTTGGCAAGCTGCTTCTTGCCCTGGATGTTGCCCTGGCGGGCAATCATGATGCGCTGGGCCTGGGGAGAGCCCGCGCCGTGCATGGATTCCGTGCGGTAGCCTACCGCCGCCGCGCCCAGGCACATGTTCTCCAGGAAGCGCATGATGCGCTGGCGGTCCTCGGTGGAAACGCCCTCCCGGGCGGCGAAGAACTTGTTGCAGATGTCCCCGATGGTTTCGCCGTTCCGGCCCACCACCGTGTCGGACTCGAAGTCCTTCTGAGAGGGCATGGTGACCATCAAGCCACCCGCCACGTCCTCGGCCAGGCGGACGATCTCATAGGGGAAGCGGGTGACGTTCTGCTTGCAGACGTTGGCAAGCAGCAGGTCAATCTGGTAGTTGCCCGCCTTGGTCTTGAAGCCCTGGGAGGAACAGGCGATGCCGCAACAGTAGAGGGTTTCGTTCAGGTGGGTCATCTCGATGAGCTTATCCTTGACGGCGCTGGCTTTTTCCACGCCGTTGTACTCGGCGGCGAGAGCCGTGGCTCCGATGACCACGTCGCCCACGCCCACCTTGCACCCGCCGTAGCTCTGGCGGTGGTAGCCCGCGAAGCGCTCCACAATCATCCCGGCGAACTCATATTCGCCGTTGAGGAAAATGTACTCGTTGGGGATGAACACATGGTCCAGCACCACCAGGGCCTCCTGACCGCCGAATTTGGCGTTGCCCACGTCGATGGACGCGCCCTCTTCCAGCTTCCGGGTGTCGCAGGACTGGCGGCCATAGATCATATACATGCCCTCGGCGTCGGTGGGGCAGGCGAAGGAGACGGCCCAGTCCTTATCCGCCTCGCCCATGGAGATGGTGGGCATGAAGATGTGCCAGTGGGAGTTGATGGAGCCGGTCTGGTGGCACTTGGCGCCCGAGACTACGATGCCGTCGGGACGGCGCTCCACCACATGGACGTACATGTCCGGGTCCGCCTGAGCGCTGGGAGCCTTGGAGCGGTCGCCCTTGGGGTCCGTCATGGCCCCGTCCACGGTGAGGTCGTTGTCCTGGACCATGGTGATGAAGTTTTTGAAGTTCTCGTGGTAGTGGGTGCCGTATTTCTCGTCGATTTCATAGGTAGAGGAGAAGACGGCGTTGAAGGCGTCCATGCCCACGCAGCGCTGGAAGCAGGAAGCGGTCTTCTGACCCAGCAGACGCTGCATCTTCACCTTGTTGATGAGGTCCTCGGTGGACTGGTGGAGGTGGGTGAAGCGGTTGACGGTGCGGCCCGTCAGGCTGGACTTCACGGTCATGAGATCCGCGTACTGGGGGTCCTGGGCCAGGGCGTAGGTCATGGCGACGCAGTTGATGGAGGGGCGGATCATGGGGTGGTCCACCCAGTTCTTGATCTCCTCGCCGAACATGTAGACGCGGGTTTTCAGCTTGCGCAGGCTCTCGATGTATTCTTGGGGGGTCATTAAGGCCATTTTTTGTTCCTCCTAGTTTTTATGGGGTATTGCCGCACCCCTAAAATCCGTTCCGGGCGGGCTTTGCCTGACCGGAACTCCACTGCCCGCGCCATGGGGCGCGTCACGTTCGCCGTGCAAACGTGAGGGGGTTCAGCGGAGCTGCGTCAACGGCGCGGCGGAGCGTCTAAGGGGGACGCAGTCCCCCTTGGACTTAGTCGTTGGCAAGGCCCATCAGCTCATCCTTGAAAATGCGCTCGTCCATGAGCTTCAGGTCCTCGCTGATCTGCGGCATGAACTCCATCTGGTCCAGCACCTGGGTCTGGAGGTCGATGCCGGGGGCAATCTCGATGAGGGTCACACCCTCGGGCCGGAGCTCGAACACCGCCCGCTCGGTGACGTACAGCACGGGCTGGCCCACCTTGTTGGCATAGGTGCCGGAGAAGGTGATGTGCTCCACCTTATTGACAAACTTTTTCTTCGCGCCCTCCTGGGTGATGACCAGCTTGCCGTCCCGGCACTCGGTTTTCAATCCCTTGGCGGTGAAGGTGCCGCAGTAGACCACCTTTTTCGCGTTCTGGGTGATGTCGATGAAGCCGCCCGCGCCCGCCAGGCGGGTGCCGAACTTGGAGACGTTCAAATCCCCGTTGGGGGCCGTCTCCGCCAGCCCTAGGAAGGCCACGTCCAGGCCGCCGCCCTGGTAGAAGTCGAACTGGACGTTGTGGTCCAGAATCGCCATGGAGTTGGCCGCGCCGCCGAACTGGGTGCCGCCGTAGGGCACGCCCGCGATGCTTCCGGCCTCCACCGTCAGGGTCATCTTGTCGGAGATGCCCTCCTCCGCCGCCACGTTGGCGATTTTCTCCGGCGCGCCGGTGCCCAGGTTCACGATGGCGTCCTGGGGCAGCTCCATGGCCGCACGGCGGGCCAGAATCTTCTTGGCGTCCAGGGGGATGGAGGGGATGTCGTCCACGGGGATGCGGAACTCGCCGCTGAGAGCCCCGTCATAGGGCATCCCTAAGCACTGGTTGTTGTCCTCCGGGGAGCCCACGACGATGGCGTCCACGTAGATGCCGGGGATTTTCACCAGCCGGGGGTCCAGGGTGCCGCCCTGGACAATCTTCTCCACCTGGACAATGACGATGCCGCCGGAGTTCTTGGTAGCCTGGCACTGGGCGGTCACGTCCAGGGGGCCGATCTCTCTATGTACGGTGCAGTTGCCGTACTCGTCGGCGTAGCTGCCCCGGATCAGGCAGACGTTGATGGGGATGGGCTTATACAAAAGCCGCTCCTCCCCCTCGATGCTGACCAGCTTTACCAGGTCCTCCTTGGTGCACTCGTTCAGCTTGCCGCCGCCGTTCCGGGGGTCGGCGAAGGTGTAGAGGCCCACATGGGTGATGGTTCCGATGTTGTGGGCCGCGATGTCCCGGAACATGTGGGTGATGACGCCCTGGGGCAGGTTATAGGCCTCAATCTTGTTGGCCAGGGCCAGGTCACCCAGCCGGGGGGCCCGGTCCCAGTGGCCGCCCACAACCCGTTTGCACATGCCCTCGCCGCCGAAGTGGTCGCCGCCGGTGCCGTCCCGGTGGCCCTGTCCCGCGGCAAAGAAAAGGGTCAGGTCCCGGGGATGCCCGGTTTCTTCAAAGCGCTTTTCCAGCGCCTTGGTCAGCGCCTCGGGACAGGCGCAGCTGACAAAGCCGCCGGTGGTGACGGTATCGCCGTCCTTGACCATCAGCGCCGCTTCTTCCGCGGTGATGACGCGAACTTTTTTCATGCTTTCCGAACTCCTTTTCCTGTGATAAAATGTCCCTGGGACTTATTTATTCTGGAAGTGCTTTTCCTTCCGCTTCTCCAGGAAGGCGCCCATGCCCTCTTTCTGGTCCTCGGTGGCAAAGCACATGGCGAAGAGCTCGTTTTCCAGGGCGATGCCGTCGTCAATGTCCATCTGCATCCCCCGGTCGATGCAGGCCTTGGAGTACTTCACCGCGATGGGGGCGTTCACCGCAAAGGACTGGGCCATTTTCACCGCGGCGTCCAGCAGCTCCTCGGGGGCGTAGACCTCGTTCACCAGGCCGATGGCCTTGGCCTCGGCGGCGTCGATGACCTTGCCGGAGAAAATCAGCTCCTTGGCCTTGGCAACGCCCACCCGGCGGGGGAGGCGCTGGGTGCCGGAGAAGCCGGGGGTGATGCCCAGGCCCACCTCGGGCTGGCCGAACTTCGCGCCGCCCTTGCCCTCGGCGTTGGGCCCGGCGGCCAGGATGATGTCGCAGCTCATGGCAATCTCACAGCCGCCGCCCAGGGCAAAGCCGTTCACCGCCGCGATGGTGGGAATCTCCAGCTTTTCGATGCGGCGGAACAGGGCGCTGCCCCGCTGGCCCCACTTGCGGCCCTGCCCAACGTCCATGGGCTTCTGCTCGCCGATGTCGGCCCCGGCCACGAAGGAGCGGCCCTCGCCGGTGAGGATGAAGGCCCGGAGCTCCGTGTCCTTCTCCACCTCCGAAATCAACGCCTCCAGGTCGGCGATCACCTGGGAATTCAGGGCGTTCAGCGCCTCGGGACGGTTGATGGTGGCGATGCCGATGCGGTCTTTCTTTTCATAACGAACGGTCTGATACATGGCTTGCGTTCCTCCTTCATTTTTTCGGGGACAGCCCCGTTTTGTCCGGCAGTTATTATAGCAAATCCTGTGCCAATTCTGCAAGCCTCAGTTTCTGCCGCTCCGGCCAGTTTCCTGTTCAGATTGCCAAAAAACCGGAGGGATTTTTCTACGTTTGGGAGAGGGCCGTCCCCGGAATTTGGAAATGTTATTCAAAAATGAATAGCGTTTTGGAAGCGGGAACGCAGAAAAGGTGCGGAGCCTTTGTGAAAATCGCAGGGACAGGGAGAAGCTTTCTGTGGAAACCGCGCAAACGGCGGCTTGGCTGCGGCATTTTATTCATAAATGAATAGAGCTTATTCGATATTGAATAGGTTTGGGGAGGGGGCGGCTTTTTCCCCGCCGGGACGGAGAAAAAATTTTTTCGATCAATTTGAAGAATTCAAAAGCCCTATTTCGTATGATGGGTGTCGGACGACAGAGGGCCGCCGGGGAGGCGCTTCGGAGGCTCTTCGGAGGGGGTGGTGAGACGGCGTGGCTGTTATAACAAAGGAGCGGTTTACGGAGCTGGTCCTGCAATACGAGCGGCTGGTTTACACCGTCTGCTTCCAGCTGGTCCGGGAGCCGGCGGCCGCGGAGGACCTGACCCAGGAGACCTTCCTCTCCGCCTACATCCACCGGGAGAGCATGCCGGAGGGCTATGAGCGGCAGTGGCTCAGCCGCATCGCCGCCAACAAGGCCAAGGACCACCTCCAAAGCGCCTGGAACCGGCGGACCGTCCTGCCGGGGGAGGAGGAGCTGGCCCGGGGCCTGGCACCGCCCGCCGAGGAGGCGGTGCTTCGAAGAAGCGGGGAGGCGGACATTTTAAGGGCCATCCGGGAGCTGAAGGAGCCCTACCGGCAGGTGTGCCGCCTGTGCCTTTTAGAGGAGCAGTCTCCTGAAGAGGCGGCCCTGGCCCTGGGCAGGCCGGTGAAGACCGTTTATACACAGCTCTCCCGGGGCAAGAAGCTGCTCCGGGAGGCACTGGAAAGGAGTGGAAGGCATGGTATTCCGTGAGGACGGACATTTAAGCGACGGGGCCCTGGCGGCCCTGGCGCAAAACGAGGACCGCTTCGACGAGCTGGAGCGGCTGGAAATCGCGGAGCACCTGGCGTTCTGCGACGAGTGCTTACAGCGCTACACCCTGGCCCTGGAGGGCGGGGATCTGCTGGTCCCGGAGCGCTCCTGCCAAAAGACGCTCTGGGCCCGGATTCGGAGCCGGGCCCTCCGGCTGGCGGTCAGCCGGTACGCCACCGCCGCGGCCGCCGTCACCCTGGCCCTAACGGTGCTGTGGGGCGGCGGGGGCGTACAGATTTCCCGCCCGGTCTTACCGGAGGACCGGCCCAGCATCTCCCGGCAGCTCACGGGCCTCACCGGGGAAATCAGCGACTCCCTGCGTCAGACCGTATCCGGTTTATCAGACTTTTTTGACGGGTTCCGCCCCAGCCAGTTTATAGAAGGAGGAAATCACTCATGAGGTTTTTACGCAAACTGTTCCGGGGCTGCTGGCATTTGATGTGGGCCTGCGTCCCCGGCTGCGGGCAGATGTGCCAGGGCTATATGAAGCGGGGCATCTCCCAGACCATCATTGCCACCGCTTTGCTCTTTATCGCGGTATTTCTGGAGATGGGGGTGCTGGCGGTGCTTATCGCCCCGCTGTGGCTGTATTCCTTTTTTGACAGCTTCAACCTCCGCCGCCAGATTCGGGATGGGCTCGCCCCGGAGGACGAATTCATGTTCGGCATGTCCGAGATGGACTCCCGGAAGCTGAGCCGCATTCTCAGCCGCCGGGGAAGCCTTATCGGCTGGGTGCTGGTGGTGGTGGGCCTTTATAATGTATACCAGATTTTCGCCCGGCGGCTTCTGGGAACGCTGAAAGACCTTTTTCCCATCTTCGACTGGCTCTATGGCCTGCTGGTCTGGGATATGCCCCGGATTCTGGGGACGGTGCTGATTATCGCCGTGGGCCTCTGGTTCATCAAGGGGCCCAAGGTCCCCAAGGACGGCGGCTTTGACGAGGAGCCCTCCTACACGCCTCCCAAGGCGGAACCTCCCAAAATGAAATCCACCCCCTGGACGGAGGCGGAGGAGCAGTTCCACCAGGAGCCGGAGCCCCAGGCCCCGGCGGTGCCCGAGGAGCCCGCGCCGGTGACCCTGGAGTGGAAATCGGAATTCAATGTGGAGAAGTACGAAAAGGAGCTTGCGGAAAAGAAGGAGGCGGACCATGACGGCCAGTGAGGCCGTCCGGCCCCAGCGCCGGGTGGGGACCTTTACCCTGGGGGCGGTCCTGGTGGCGGCGGGGTGCGGAATGCTGGCGTCCCTGCTGTGGCCCTCGTTTGAGCCCGGATGGCTCCTGAACGCGTCGCCGCTGATCCTGGTGGCCCTGGGGGTGGAGACGCTGCTCTCCGCCCGGAGCGGCGGGAAGGTCAAGTACGACTGGCTGGGGATGATTCTCTGCTTTTTGCTGGTGGGGGCGGCGATGGTGTTCTACGCCGCCGCCTGGGCCTATGAGAACGGGGAGTTTTTCTACGCCGGCAACTGCTCCCGCTACGCCGACGAAACCAGCTTCCGCATGGATTACGAGTTTTTCAACGGCTTTGACTCCCACACCCTCCGGCTGGAGGCCGGGGACGCCCTGGTGGGCCGGATCGACACCTGGAACGGCTGGCTGGAGGTGGAAATCAGCGATGAGGACGGAAACGCCCTTCTGGAGGGAGCCCCGCTGAACGGGGACCAGCGGGTGGAGGTTCCCAAAACGGGAGATTACACCATCCTGGTCCATGGGCGGAAAACCAGCGGGAAATTCACCTTTGCGCGGGTTCCGGCGGAGCTGCCGGAGGAGGCGCTTTCAGCGGAAACCGAAGAGACGGCTTAAATGTAAGGATCTGCTGTGGGGCCCGGCCCCCTGGCCGGGCCGTTCCCCAATCCGGGGGATGGCCTGGCCGGGGGGCGGGCCCCGCCGGTTTTTTTGCTATGAATCGTATAGTTCAATTTCTTTTTCCCAGCCGGATGCACTCCAGGCTGTAGGTCACCTGCATGACCCCCCAGACCAGCAGCAGGACAAGGGTGGGGAGAATGCTTACTTCAAAAACCATGCTCAAAATCGCCAGCGCCAGCCACAGCCCTAAGCAGAACCGGCTGGAGACCATATAGGCCCGGCAGCACGCCTGGCCCACCTGGCGGCGCTCCGACTCGTCGCAGCTGTCCATCCACTTTTTTTGAAACTTCGTGTCGTAGACGCTGCCCCGCTTCTCCGGGTTCATCCGGCGGGTCAGGTCCACGGCCTTCTGCTGGGCAAAGACCACAAAGCCGCAGGAGAGGAGGAACACGCCCACCAGGGCCAGGGCCCGGATATCCCTGTCCATCCAATAGATGCAGAAGGCGGAGAGGAAGAACAGGTTGAACAGCAGCTGTACGGCGCTGAGGAGCAGGACCCAGCTCAGGGCGGTGTCGATGGACTCCGAGGTTTCGTCCTCGTCCCCGCCGTCCCAGGCGGCGAATTTCTTCGCGGCGGAGCGGTAGAGGACCAGGCAGCTTCCCAGGGTCAGCGCCGAGGTGACGGGGATGCCCCAGGGGGTAACCGCCGCCAGGGCGGCGCTCAGCCCCTCCGCCAGGGCGGCGGTATCCAGGCCCATGGCCCGGGAAAGGCCAACGGCAAAGCCGATGACGCCCCCCACCAGCAAGGAGCCCAGCAGGGAGAGGGTGAATTTGGGCAGGGCTTTTCGGTTTTCACTTTTCTCATTCATGGGTTTCGTCCTCCTGATAGGTAAAGATGTCTTCGACCCGCACGCCGCAGATCTTCGCAAGCTTCAGCGCCAGCGTCACGGAGGGGGAATAATCCCCCCGCTCAATTTGGCTGATGGTCTGCCGGGAGACCCCCGCAAGGCTCCCCAGCTGCTGCTGGTTTACCCCCAGGCGGGCCCGGTGCTCTTTCAGCCGGTTGGTTAAGGGCATGGATGGGCTCCTTTCTTTGACAAGAGTGGTTGTCGGATTGACAAGTATCATTGTCAATTCCAGGATAGCACTGACAAGGAAAGTTGTCAAGGGGAAATTTTGATAGTTTCGATTGGAAGCGCCAGGGGCCTGGGGGAATGGCCTGACCAGGGGGTCAGGCCCCACAAAGAGAGGTTTCCGGTCTATCGGAATATTCCCATTTCGGGCCTGGGCCGGAAATGGGCCGCATGGCAAAAGGAAAGGCCCTCCGAAGGATTCGGAGGGCTTTTTCGCGTTCAGGGGTCCCGCCATTTTCGCGGGGGGACCTTCCGGGCGCTCAGGCGGGCCTTGACAAAGCCCCGGAAGAGGGCGTACAGCACGGAGCACAGGGGGATGAAAAACAGCATCCCCGCAATGCCCATCAGCTTGCCGCCCAGGGTGACGGCGGCCAGCACCCAGATAGAGGGAAGGCCCACGGAACTGCCCACCACATGGGGGTAAATCAGGTTCCCCTCAATCTGCTGAATCACCAGGAAGAGGACTACAAAGCCCACCGCCTGCCAGGGGTTCGTCACGGCGATGAGCAATGCCCCCACTACGCAGCCGATGAAGGCCCCCACCACGGGGATCAGGGCCGTCAGGGCAATGAGGACTCCCACCAGCAGGGCGTAGGGCATGCGGAACACCGTCATGGCCGCTACAAAGAGGGCCCCTAAAATCACCGCCTCCACGCACTGGCCGGAGAGGAAGCTGGAGAAGGTGCGGCCCGAGAGGCGAAGGACCTCCAGGGTTTTGTCCGCCCAGGACTCGGGAAGGAGGGCGTAGAGCACCTGGCGGCCCTGGCGGGCCAGGCGCTCTTTTTGCAGGAGGATGTAAAACGAGAAGATCAGGCCGATGACAAAGGTGCTGACCCCGCTGACCACCCCCGCCATGAGGACCCCGCCGGAGGACACCAGCCCCCCGCCCCAGTCCCGGACCAGGGTGACGGCCTTTTCCGTCAGGTTCTTCCAGTCGAATTCCAGGCCCGCCGCGAAGGTCTCCAGCTGGGGAAGCCAGGCCTCCAGCTCCGCCAGCTGCTCCTCCATCCGCCGGATGGCGGCGGGGAGCTGGCTGGTGATGGAGCGCACCGCGTCGCCGACGCCGGGGCTGATGACACAGGCCGCCAGAGTCACCACGCCGGTCATGGCCGCCAGGGTCAGGACCAGGGCCAGGGGACGGCGGAGGGGCTTCCACCGCTTCCCCCTGGGGAGGCGGGCCTCGATGGCCCGCATGGGGACGTTTAGAATAAAGGCAATGGCCCCGCCCACCAGGAAGGGGCCCAAGACGCCCAGCACCCACCGCAGGGCCCCCGCCAGGGCGGGGAGGTTCTGCAGGGCGCAGAAGAAGGCCACGCCGCCGCAGACCACCGCCAGCCGCTGCTTGATTTGACTTCGGTTCCAGTCCATGGCTCAGCCCCGGCGATGGGCTTCCGCCGCGTGGAGGTAGCCCTCGGCGGACTCCCGGTTGGAGGCGATTTCCGCCTCCGTCAGGGGGCGGGCGACCTTGGCGGGGCTTCCTAAAATCATGGACCCGGCGGGGGCGTCCATCTTCCCCGTCACCAGGGCCCCCGCGCCCACGATGCAGTCGTCCCCGATGTTCGCCCCGTTGAGGACAATGGCCCCCATGCCGATGAGGACGTTGTTCCCCACGGTGCAGCCGTGGACAATGGCCCCGTGGCCGATGGTGCAGCCCGCGCCTACCCGGGTCTCCTCGTGGAGGACGGCGCAGTCCTGGATATTGGTGCCCTCGCCTACGGTGATGGCGCCCTCGTCTCCCCGGAGGACGGCGTTATACCAGATATTCACGCCCTTTCCAAGGGTCACGTCGCCGCTGACCTTCGCGCCGTCGCAGATCAGCACGTCGGGGGTGGTCTCTCGCAGTTTGCATTGCATGGTGATTTCCTCGTTTCCTTATGTGATTTTCCGGGCGGTTAAAATTCCGGGGCAAAATTCCCCTGGATGAAGATGGGGACCTCTCTGCCGTCCCGGGTGGTTCCCACGATGGAGAGGTCCGGGGTGCCGATCATGAAGTCCACATGGGTGATGGAGTCGTTGAGGCCCCGGGCCTTCAATTCGTCCTTGGTCATCTGCTGGCCTCCCTCCAGGCAGGGGTAGGCCTCGCCGAAGGCGATGTGGCAGGCGGCGTTCTCGTCGAAGAGGGTGTTATAGAAGAGCAGGTTCTGGTTGGAAATCGGGCTGTCATAGGGGACCAGGGCCGCCTCGCCGAAGTAGGCCGCGCCCTCGTCCACGCTAACAGCGGCTTTCAGCGTCTCCTCTCCCTGCTCCGCATGGGCCTCCACGATTCTGCCCTTCTTTACCACGAAGTGGAATTTGTCGATGACGTTGCCGTCGTGGACCAGGGGCAGGGAGGCATAGACTACGCCGTTTGCCCCGGTTTTCAGGGGGGAGGTGAAGATCTCCTCCGTGGGGATGTTGGCGATATAGCTGCGGCCGGAGAGGGTATGGTCCCCGCCGCTCTCCCAGATGTGGCCCTCGGGCAGCTCCACGGTGAGGTCCGTGCCCAGGGAATTGGTGTAATGGAGGGATTTTAATTTCAGGGCGTTCAGCTTCTCCAGCCGCTTTTCCAGAGTGGAAAGGTGCTCTTTCCAGCGGTCCACGGCCTTGCCGTCCCCGGTGACGCGGACGGCGGAGAAAATCGCGTCCCACAGGGCCGCCACGGCCTCCGCCTCCCCCTTGTCCGGGAAGACCCGGGCGGCCCAGGAGGGAATGGGAATCGACGCGATGCACCAGGGGAAGCCGCCGCACATCTGGAGGCGGTCGAAGTCCTTGAGGGCCTTGCCGCTGGCCCGCTGGGCCCGGATGATGCGCTGGGAATCCACGCCTTTCAGATTCTCCGGGTCCGAGGCGGAGATGGCGAGGTAGGCTGTGCCCTCCAGGGCCTGGTCGTTGAAAAAGTGCCGCCGCCAGAGGGGCACGGCGTCGAAGACCTCCTCGGAGGCGCGGAGGTATTTCATCCGGGTCATGGCGTCGTCGGTCCAGTTCATCACCACCTCGCAGCAGCCGGCTTCATAGGCCTCCTCCGCGCACAGGCGGGCGAAGGGGGCGCACTCCACCGGGGAGGAAATCACCATTCGCTGGCCGGGATAGGGGTTCAGCCCAATCCGCACCAGGAGGCGGGCGTATTCGCGGAGCTTGTGTTCCATTTGTCGGGTCCTTCCTTTCCGTTTGCACAGGCATTCTATGGAAATATTATGTGCGATTATAGAGCATTTTAACGGGGAAGTAAAGACGGCGGGGGACGGGATTTCAAAATTGTTCATCTTTTCCCGCAATGCAGCAAAAACCGGAGAGGAGTTTCCCCTCCGGTTTTCGCTTTTTGGACGCCGTTAAGCCGGGTGGGCGGCGGTTTCCCGGTCCAGGCGGAACAGCAGCGTCAAGCACCACAGGCCCGCCAGCCCCACCAGGGCGTAAATGATTCGGGAAAACACCGCCGTCTGGCCTCCGAAGAGCCAGGCCACGGCGTCAAAGCCGAACAGGCCGATGCCGCCCCAGTTCAGCGCGCCGATGACCGCCAGCAGGACGGCGATTTTGTCGATTGCCATGGATATCCCTCCAATCCTGTCGAGCTGGTCCTTAGCTTGCCCCAATTGGGCGGTTTTCGCGCTGGAAAAATTTAGCAGACACTTACACGTCCACCGCCTTCCCCGGGGAGAGGAAGTAGAGCACCCGGCGGGTGACGGGGGCTTCCAGCACCCGGGTCAAGGCCAGGCTGTAAGCCTCCAGCTGCGGGCGGTAGCGCTCCGCCCGGTCCGTGATCTCCTGGGGAGTGAACACATGGTCGGTTTTAAAGTCCACCACCGTCAGGCCCCCCTCCGTCTCAAAGCACAGGTCCGCCACGCCCTGGAGGAGGATGGCGTCCTCCTCCGAGGCCTGGGGGTCATACTCCCGGGCGGGAACCAGCAGGGTGAAGCGGTACTCCCGGAGACAGCGGGGGCTTTGGCGGACCTCCCGGGCCAGGGGGGAGGCCAGGAGGCGCTCCAGGGCGGGGATGTCCACAGCCTGGGCCTGCTGGGCCGTGAGGAGGCCCTTTTCCGCCAGGGCGGCGATTTGGGCGGGGACGCCGGAATTTTGAAAGTCCAGATACTGGAGGACCAGGTGGGTGGCGGAGCCCTTTTCCGCCGGGGTGAGGCCGGTTTGCTCCCGGCGGAATTTGGGCTGAGACAGGGGCCGAAGGTAGGGGGTGTGGGCGGCGTTCTCCGCGATCTCCTGGTCCAGGGGACGGCCCTTTAACTGGGTGGCCGTCAGCTTGGCGGGGAGGGCCGCTTCCCGGCGGTATGGATATTCAAAGGCCAGGAGGGCCGGGTCGAAGGGAACCTCGGGGCGTTCGTCTCCGGCGGACTCCAGGGAGGGGCGGGAAACCTCCCGGCAGTCCCCGGCGTCGTGGAGGAACACTTCCCAGGGGGCTCCGGGGCAGGGGGCGGTGGGAACCTCCGCCTCCGCCAGGCGGCGCAGGGGCTCCGCCTCCGGCCGGCAGAGGAGGCACAGAAGCAGCCACTCGCCAAAGGTCCGGCAGGCGGCCACGGCCTCCGGCGCCGCGGGGAGGGCGGCGGAGGCCGCCAGGCGCTGGAGGCGGGTCTCGGCAAAGTAGAGGGAGTGCAAGAGGATCAGCTTTTCCTTGGGGCGGGTCATGGCCACGTAGAGGACCCGCTGCTCCTCCGCCAGGTTCTCCCGGCGGAGGGTCTCCTCGATGGCCGTCCGGGCCAGGGTGGGGTAGCGGATCTTCCGTTTCAAATCCACCCGGCGGGGGCCCAGGCCCAGGGACGGGTGGACCAGGACGGAGGCGTCGAAGTCCTGGCGGGAAAAGGCGTGGTCCAGGTCCGCCAGGATCACAATGGGGAATTCCAGGCCCTTGGACTTGTGAATGCTCATGAGGCGGACGCCCCCGGAGGCGGACGCGGAGGCGGCGGGAGGGGCCTTCCCCTCCTCCAGCAGGCGGCGGAGCTGGGTGACGAAGGCGAAGAGGCCCCGGCAGCCGCCGGATTCCAGCTTCTCCGCCTGGCAGGCCAGGGTAATGAGGTTCTCCCGGCGCTCCAGCCCCCGGTCCATCGCCCCATAGAGGCCCAGGAGGTTCAGCGTGTTGTAGATGTGCCAGAGGAGGCGGTGGACGCTCATGTCCCGGGCCGAGAGGCGCAGGGCGTTCAGGGTCTTCAGAAAGGCGGCGCAGTCCGGGGAGTCCGAGGAGGCCACGGCCTGGTAAAAATCCCCCTCGGGGGCGGCGGCGCGAATCTCCGCCAGGCGGTCCGGAGTGAAGCCGAAGATGGGCGAGCGGAGGACGGAGATCAAGGGCACGTCCTGGCGGGGATTGTCGATGAGCTCCAGCAACGACACGGCGGTGGAGACCTCCATGGTTTCAAAAAAGCCGGAGTCCTCCTGGAAGGAGCAGGGGATCTCCCGCTCCGCCAGGGCGGCGGCGAAGGCCGCGACGCGGCTGCCGGGGGAGCGCATGAGAATGACAATGTCCTCCGGCTTGCAGGGGCGGAGGGTCCCGTCCGGGGCGGTGACGGGGAAGCCCTCGTCCAAGAGCTCCCGGATGCGGCGGGCCGCGAAGCGGGCCTCGGCGGTGAGCTTTTTGACGGGATGGGGGTCCTCCGCCGACTTTTGATGGGCGGTGAGGAGATGGAACTCCGTCCGGCAGTCCGTCCGGGGGGGATAGTAGGCCGCGCCGAAGTGGAGGGCCGCGTCCTCGTTGTAATCAAGCTCCCCCATTTCTACGGAAAGTATATTCTCAAAGACAAAGTTGGCGGCGTCCAGAATCTCCTGCCGGGAACGGAAGTTCTGGGAGAGGGTGATTTTCCGGTCCTCGCCGTCCAGGGCCTCTTTGTGGGGCTTGAAGGCGGCGTACTTCCGGAGGAAGATGGTGGGGTCCGCCAGGCGGAAGCGGTAGATGCTCTGCTTTACGTCCCCCACGGTGAAGAGGTTCTTCCCCTCCTTGGAAACGGCCCGGAAGATGGCGTTTTGGACCTCGTTGGTGTCCTGGTACTCGTCCACCAGGATTTCGGCGTACCGGGCGGAAACCTGCTCCCCCAGCTCTGTGGGGCCGCCGTCCGGGCGGACCAGCAGGGTCAGGGCCAGGTGCTCCTGGTCCGGGAAGTCGGCGGCGTTGATCCGGAGCTTTTCCGCCCGGAAGGCGGCGGAGAACGCCGCCGTCAAATCCAGCAGGGCCAGCATGGCGGGGGCCACGGCGGCAAGGTCCTCCAGGGCCTCCTCCCCGGTGACGTCCAGCCAGGCCTGGAGGGGCTTGAGGGCCGCTTTGGCTCCCTCCCAGGTCTGCTTCAGGGAGAGGACCAGGGGGTCCTCCTTCCGGCCCCGGGGGGTAACCAGCTTGGGGAAGGCCACGGCGGCGGCCAGCTCCCGGGCGGCTTCCCAGCCGGGGGCCCGGCTCAGGGCGTAAAAGCCCCGGGAGGACTCCAAAAATTTCGCGCCGTAGCCGGAGGTGAGGGCGGCGTCCCCCTCCGTCCGTTCCGCCCCCCGGCGGAGCTGGTCCGCCCAGTGGGCGGCGCGGCGGCGGAGGGAGGCCAGGAGAACCTGGGCGTAGGGGGTGGCGTCAAAGGAGGGGGCGGGGGACTCCCAGGCGGCGCGGCTTCGGAGAAGCCAGTCCGAGGGGGAGGCGTGGCTTTGAAGCTTGTCATAAAGCTCCAGCACCAGCTCCGCCAGGGCGGAGTCGTCCCGGCCCGCCCCCAGGGTGTCCGCCAGCTGCTCGCCGCCGGGGGTGAGAGTCTCGTAAAACCGGGAGAGGGTCCGGTCCAGACAGCGGCGGCGGAGGACCAGGGCCTCCCCCTCGTCCAGGACCCGGAAGTCCGGGGTCAGGGCGTGCTTGTCCTCCTCCCGGGCCAGGAGGTGGGTGTTCTCCCGGAGGAGGGCGGCGCAGAAGGCGTCCACCGTTTTGATGTCCGCCTGGTAGACCCGGAGGAGCTGGCGGCGGAGGTGGGCGTTGGCCGGGTCCTCTCCCATGCGGCGGGAGAGCTCGGCGGCGATTTTGCCCCGGAGCTCCGCGGCGGCGGCCCGGGTGTAGGTGATGATGAGAAAGTCGTCGATGTTCCGGTGTTCCTCCGTGATATAGCGGAAGAGGCGGTCCACCAGGACCCGGGTCTTGCCCGAGCCGGCGGCGGCGGAGACCAGCAGGCTCCCGCCCCGGTTTTCCACGGCGGCTTTTTGCTGGGGGGTGAGGGTTACGGGCATGTCAGTCCGCCTCCTTTCCTTCGATTCCTTCGATCTCCTGCCAGAACTCTCCGGGCTTCACCGGGAGGATGTAGTGCAGGCGGTCGCCGTCCCGGCCGTCCTGAAAGTGGCAGGCGGGGGCCCAGTCACAGTAACGGCAGGGGCTGTCCTCCTCCGTGCGGCAGCAGGGGTCCGCGTCGATGACCCCGCCCCGGATCTCCCCGGCGATGTCCCGGAGGAGCTTGTCCACATACCGGCCCAGCTTCCCCAATTGGGCGGCGGAGGCAAGGCTGCCGGAGAGGTCCCCGCTTTTGTTCACCCGGAGGGGGAGGTACCGGGGCTCCGTCAGGGCCTCGTGCTCCATGGCCTGAAGGACCTGGGGCTCCGCCAGGAGGAGGCCGGAGCGGCGCAGCTGCTTTTCCCGCTCCGCCTGGAGCTTTTCCGGGGGGATGTTCCGCCGGGCGGAGAGAATGTCGTCCCGGGCGGGGAGGTAGAGGACCCCGGCGGGCTCGATCTCCCTGCCGAAATAGGAGGGGCCCGCCTTTTGCAGGGTGAAGAGGTACAGGAGCATCTGGATGTCCAGGCCCATGCGGACCGCCGCGAGGTCGAAGGCCTTTTTGCCGGACTTGTAGTCCACCACCCGGAGGTAGAGCTTCCCGTCCTTCAGCCAGCCGTCCACCCGGTCCACCTTGCCCCCTACCCGCAGCTCGCCGTCCGGCTCGGAGATCACCACGGCGGGGAGGTCCGATTCCGGGCCGTCTCCAAAGGAGAGCTCGAAGGCCAGGGGGACAAAGTCGGAACGGCGGAGCTCCTCCGCCGCCTGGTCAATGACGGCGTAGGCGGTCGTGCGCAGGCGGGCGAAGAGGTAGCGGAAGCGGGCGTTCCGGTTCTGGAAGTTGCGCAGCTCCTTTTCCACATATTCTTCGATGTACTTGCGGATGAGGGCATGGAGGGCGTCCTGATCCACCTGGGCAAAGCCCCCCAGGGCCTGCACGTCCCGGGTGACGCGCTCCAGGAGGAAGTGGAGGAAGGTGCCGATTTGGGGCGCGTCGAAGGCGGCGGGGGTCCGGGGCCGGGCCTTGAGGCCGTACTCCATGAAATAGGAGAAGTGGCAGGTGCGGATGCGCTCCAAGCGGGAGGCGGTCATGCCGGCGCTTTTTCCGTAGAGGGCCCGGACCGCCCCGGGGGAGAGGGACCCCCGGGTCTGATGCGCCGCCTGGGCCATGGCCTCCAGCCGGGGGCGGAAGGCGGGCACCGCCTCCAGCTGCCGCCAGAGGGCCCCGCCGGGGACGGCGGATTCCAGGGCCGGGAGGGGGGCCGTCAGCCGGTAGGGCTTGGCGGCGGGCTCCCGCTCCACGCGGAGGGCGGGGAACAGGGATAAGAGGCGGTCCACCACAAAGGCGGGGCGCAGCTCCGCGCCGGAGACGTCGGCGGCGGGCCAGCTGACCGTCAGCCCCTGGGTGGGCTGGGCCAGGGCGGCGTAGAGGTTTTGGAGCTCGATGCCCATCTGGTCCATGCCGGTGGGGGCCAGCTCGACGCCCCGCCGGGCCAGCTCCGCCCGGTCGTCCTCCCCCAGGATGCCGCCCCCCTGGCCGGGGGTGGGGAGCACATGGTCGTTGGCCCCCAGAAGAAAGAGGTATTTGGCGGTGTGGCGGTCGTTCCGGGCCACGCCGGAGACCTGGACCTGGTCTAAGGAGACGGGGATGGTGCCCACGCTGTACTGGGTCAATACCTGCCGGAGAAGGCGGGTGAACTCCTCCAGCTCCATGGGTTCCTCCCCCACGATTTCCACAAACTGGTCCAGCACGCCGCAGAGGATCTCCCACAGCTGGGCGGTCTCCTCCGCCTCCTGGAGGCGGCCCGCCTGGGCCTGGGCCTTCATCTGGGTTTCCAGGGCGTCCTGGAGGCGGAGCTCCTCCATGAAATCATAGAGGGCCCCCACCTTGGCGGCGGCGGTCCCGCCGGTTTTCAGGCCCTCCGCCAGGCGGGAGAGGGGGCCCTGGACCCGGCGGCGCAGGGCGTTGACCTTGGCGAGCCGGGCCTCCCGCGCCTGGGTCCAGGGGGCCCCGTAGCCGTCCGGGTTCTCCGCCCAGTCCACGTCCCGCAGCCACATGCCGCCGTGAACCTCCCACTTGAGGACGTAGTTCTCCAGCTCGTCGCACTCCTCCGGGGCCAGGCCCGCAAGGCCGGTTTTCAGCCAGCGGAACATGTCGTCGTACTCATACCCCCCGCCCACGGCGGCCAAGGCCCCGGTGAGAAGGCTCAGGGCCGGTTTTTCCAGAATGTCGCTGCGGCGGCTTAAGTAGGCGGGAATCTGCCAGCGCTCAAACACCGTCTCGATGACGGATTCGTAGGCCTCCATGTTCCGGGCGGCTACCGTGATCTCCCGGCAGCGGCATTTTCCCTCCCAAAGCAGACGGCGGATGGCGGCGGCGGTCTGCTCCACCTCGGAGAGGAGCGTGTCCGCCTGGAGGAGGCGGATTTGGGGGGCGTCCCCCTGATAGGGCAGGGATTCGCCGAAGAAATGGCGCTCCAGGTGGCCCAGGGCGGAGGGGTCCCGGGCGGTGAGGGTTTCCACCCTGACCGGTTTCCCCTCCCGCTCCGCCAGGCGGCGGAGGCGGTCCAGGGTGCGGAGGGAGGCCTCGAACATCTCCTCCTTGCTGTCCGGCTCCCCCAGGAGGGTGACGGTGAGGCTGTGGGCCTGGCGGAGGAGGATGGAGAGGCAGCGGCGCTCCTGAGCGGTGAAATAGGTGAAGCCGTCGATGCAGACATCCTTATTCAGGGCGTAGCCGGATTCCTCCAGGCTGTCGCAGAGCTTGGTCATATAGTCCCGGGCGTCCAGGCCGGGACGGAGGAGGCGGGCCTCATAGGCGGCGTAGAGAAGGCTCAGGTCCCGGAGCTTGTCATGGGTGGCCCCGGCGATGGCCTGAGACTGCTCATAGAGGGTTTCGGGGGAGACCTCGTAGCACCGCAGCTCGTCGAAGAGGTCCAGAAGCTGGCGGAGAAAGGCGGACTTCCGGGAGGGGCGGCGGTAAACCGTCAGCTCCGGCAGGACCTCCAGCAGGGCCTTTTCCAGGGTGAGGAGCTTGCCCCCGGCGTCCAGGGTTACCTGGGCCGCGCCGCCGGTGATGGAGAGGACCCGGTCCGAGAGGCGGCGGAAGCTCAAGACCTCGGCAAAGCGGCTGGCGGAATCGCCGCAGGTCCGGCACAGGTCCACCTCCGCCTGGTGGGAGGCGTGCTCGGGCACCAGGAGAATCTGGTCCCGGCCGCCGGGGCGGGCGGCGATGCGGCTTAATACCGCGGTGGATTTGCCGGTTCTGGCCCGGCCCGTTAAGAGCGTCAGCATGGAAAGCGCCTCCTTGGTCATGGTTTCATGTGGAACAGTATAGCATAGTTTCTCCCGCGCCGGACAAAAAATTTTTTCCGCGTGTACAGGGCCGTGCAACTATCCGGGAAAACGGGGGCGGGATATGGGGGGAGCGTGAACGATGGAACGAGAAAAGGAAAACCGGGTATTTTGCACCGCGTACCTGCGGACTATGGACCCGGAGCAGGCGGCGGAGGCGGCGGGGCGGGAGGACGGCTTTGCCGCGCTGGCCTCGAAAAGCGTCCGGCGGCGGCTGGAGAGGATGCGGGGGGCCGCGGCGGGGGAGCTGCGGCGGGAGGACGCCCTGCGGCGGCTGGCCCAGCTGGCCTTTGGACGGGCCAACGACGCGGTCCGGCTGGCCCTCAGCCCCAGGGAGGTGGACCCGGGGGAGCTGGACCTCTCCGCCGTGGCGGAATTGAAGGTGACGGACAAGGGGGGCGTGGAGGTGAAGCTGGTGGACCGGGTGCGGGCGCTGGAGACCCTGTGCGGCCTGCTGGGGGAGAGCGGGAACGGCGGGGCCGAGGAGCTCTACCGGGCCCTGGAGGACGCCGCCGGGCAGCTGGAGGAGGGCTATGGCGGGTAAGGGGCTGAAATTTTCCGCCAAGCAGCTGCGAGTGCTCACCTGGTGGCAGGACCCAAAGTGGGAGGCCGTCATCTGCGACGGGGCGGTGCGGAGCGGGAAGACCTTCGCCATGGGGCTGAGCTTCTTCCTCTGGGCCCAGGCGGGCTTTGACGGGAAGCAGTTCGGCGTGTGCGGGAAGACCATCGCGTCGGTGCGGCGGAACCTTCTTTCGGAGCTGGCCCCGGTCCTGCGGCGGCTGGGCATGGAGGTCCGGGAGCGGCGGGGGGAAAATCTGCTGGCCGTGCGGTTCCGGGGGCATGAGAACCGCTTTTTGCTCTTTGGCGGGCGGGACGAGTCCAGCGCGGCGCTGATTCAGGGAAGCACCCTGGCGGGGGTGCTGCTGGACGAGGCGGCGCTGATGCCCCGGTCCTTTGTGGAGCAGGCGGTGGCCCGGTGCAGCGTGGCGGGAAGCCGGCTGTGGTTCAACTGCAACCCGGAGGGGCCCCAGCACTGGTTTTACCAGGAGTGGATTTTGAAGGCGGCGGAACGGCGGGCCCTGCGGCTCCACTTCACCATGGAGGATAACCCCGCGCTGCCGGAGCGGATTCGGGAGCGGTACAGGCGGAACTACTCCGGGGCCTTTTACCGCCGGTTCGTCCTGGGGGAGTGGACGGCGGCGGAGGGGCGGGTGTACGACTTCTTCGACCCGGACCGGGACGCGGCGGAAGCGCCGGAGGGCGGGTTTTCCGCCTGGCGGATTTCGGCGGACTACGGGACGGTGAACCCGGCCTCCTTCGGGCTGTGGGGACTCCGGGAGGGGGTTTGGTACCGGGTCCGGGAATTTTACTACGACTCCAGGAAAGCGGGGCGGCAGCGGACCGACGCGGAGTACGCGGAGGATCTGGAACGGCTGGCGGGGGGACGGGAGATTCAGCGGGTGATCGTGGACCCGTCGGCGGCCAGCTTCATCGAAACCCTGCGGCGGCGGGGCTTTTGGGTGGTGAAGGCGGACAACGACGTATCCGACGGCATCCGGGTGACGGCGGACCTGCTCCGGCAGGGGCGGGTGGCTATCTGCCGGGGCTGCGGGGACTGTCTGCGGGAGATTTCCCAATACTGCTGGGAACAGCGGGGAGAACGGGACGTCCCCCGGAAAAAGGACGACCACGCCATGGACGATCTGCGGTATTTCGCCATGGATTTGGCGGGGGACCGGGAGGAGGACGGCTTTTCGGCCCTGGCGGTGGAGCGGGAGGATGTTTTTTGAGAGGAGATGGGGCTTTGAAACGGCGGAAAAAGCGGGAGGCGGCCCCCGGGGCGGAGGCAGGGCCGGCGGCGGCGCAGCTGCGCAACTGGGAAAAGCACCCCTTCGGGACGCTGGGGGAGTATGTGCCCCTGCGAAATGGGGAGACAAGGCTCTACCGGGCGGTGCGGGAGGCCGTGCCGGTGGTGGACGCGGCGATTTACAAGCTGATCCGCATGACGGGGGGGCTGACGGTTCGCTGTGAGGACCGGCGGGCGGAGCGGGAGCTGGGGGAGTTTCTGCGGACCGTGCCCGCAGGGCGGGGGCAGTTTGGGCTGAACGCCTTTTTGGACTGCTACTTAGACTCCCTTTTGACCTGTGGGCGGGCGGTGGGGGAAATCGTCCCTGCCATTGGAAACCGGGAGATTGCCGCGCTGCTGTGCGGGCGGGTGGAGGACATTGAAATCCGGGAGGGGGAGAACGCCCTGACCTTCTCCCTCTGGGGGCCCGATGAGGGCGGGCGGATGGCGGCGCTGCCCTATCCGAACCTGATTCTCTTCACGCCGCTGAACCCGGAGGCGGAGAACCCCTACGGGGTGTCGCTGCTGCGGTCTTTGCCCTTTTTGGCGGATATTCTGATGAAGATTTATTACACCGTGGGGGTGAACTGGGAGCGGTGCGGGAACCTCCGCTTCGCCGTCACCTGCCCCGGGGGCCAGGGGGCCGCGGAGCGGGGGAAGCTGCTGGCCGGTGAGTGGTCCCGGGCCATGCGGGAGACCCGGGGCGGCAGCGTCCGGGACTTTGTGGCGGCGGGGGATGTGAGCATCCGGGTCATCGGCGCAGACGCGCCGGTGCTGGACAGCCAGGTGCCCGTGCGGCAGATTCTGGAGCAGGTTGTGGCCAAGACGGGCATCCCGCCCTTTTTGCTGGGGCTGAGCTGGAATTCCACGGAGCGGATGAGCTCCCAGCAGGCGGACATGCTCACCACCGAGATCACCGCCCTGCGGCGGACCCTGACGCCGGTGGTGGAGCGCGTCTGCCGCCTCTGGCTTCGGATGCGGGGCTATGCCTGCGGCTTCCAGGTGGTGTGGGACGACATCAACCTCCAGGACGCGGTGGAGGAGGCCCGGGCGGAGCTGTACCGGGAACAGGCCCGGAAGCTGCGGCTTGAAAACGACCGGGCGGAAGCGTGAGAGATGGGAGGAATGGACATGGAGGAGCAAAGGGGCATGGCGGCGGAGGATTTGGCCCTTATCAACGCCCTGGCCAAGGCGGAGCTGACGGCGGAGCAGGTGTATGTCTTTACCCTGCGGCTTTGCGACAACGAGGTGGACCGGGACTTTGAGCGCTTTGACGGCGAGGCCCTGGAACGGCTGGGGGAGCTGTTTGTGGGCAAGAGCGGCATCTTTGACCACCAGTGGAGCGCCGGGGGCCAGACGGCCCGGCTTTACAAAACCCAGGTGGTGCGGGAGAGCGCCCAAAAAACCCAGGCGGGGGACGAGTACCGCTGGCTCAAGGGCTGGGCCTATCTTCTGCGGACGGAGAAGAACGAAGATCTGATTGCCGAAATCGAGGGGGGCATCAAAAAAGAGGTCAGCGTGGGGTGCAGCGCCGGGCGGCGGGTGTGCTCCGTCTGCGGAGCGGAGGACTGCGAGCACGTGCCGGGACAGGTTTACGACGGGAAGCTGTGCTTTTGGGAGCTGCGGGATATTAAGGACGCCTATGAGTGGTCCTTCGTGGCGGTACCCGCCCAGCGGGCGGCGGGGGTGCTGAAGCGCTTCGGCCAGGAGCGGGAGGGGGACAGGACCCTCCGCAAGGAGGCGGAGCTGGGGCGGAAGTACCTTCAGGCCCTGCGCCGGGAGGTGGTGCGCCTGGCCATGCTGGCGGACGACGGCTTGGACGGCGGCGTCTTCGCCAAGGCGGCACAGCGCCTGGAGGAGCCGGAGCTTTTGGAGCTGCGCAAGAGCCTGGAGGCCCGGGCGGCGGGGCGGTTTCCCGCCCCGGTGCAGCTGCGGCGGCGGGACGCCGCGGCGGAGGCGGAGGACGCGGAGGCGTTTCGGATTTGAGGGCGGTTTCGGGGCCAGGGGCTCCGTGCCGGATATACAGAAGGAGGAGAAAGAGGATGAGCTATCATTTTGAAAACCTGCGGCTGGAAAAGGGGATGTACGGCCGCGGCGGAACCAGCTTCGCCAAGACGCTGGAGGAGCTGGACCCCAGCGAGGGCTATCGGGGCACCCCCCTGGAGGGGCTGGACGCCTTTCAGCGCCAGCTTAAGCGCTTCGGCATCCACGTCAAGGGGGCGGACAGCGACCCGGTGGAGAAATTTTTCCACACCACCGAGTCCTCGGTGCTGTTCCCGGAGTTCGTCTCCCGGGTGGTGCGCCAGGGGCTGGAGGAGGGCGGCATCCTGCCGGACATCACCGCCACGGTGACCAAGTTCGACGGGATGGACTACCGCTCCATCGCCTCCATTCCCACGGAGGAGGAGAAAAAGCTCCTCCAGGTGGCGGAGGGGGCCGCCATTCCCGAGACCTCCGTCCGCACCCAGGAAAACCTGGTGAAGCTCCAGAAGCGGGGGCGGATGCTGGTGGCCTCCTATGAGGCCATCCGCTTCCAGCGGCTGGATTTGTTCTCCGTCACCCTGCGCCAGATTGGGGCCTACATCGGGAAGATGCACCTCCAGGACGCCATCAAGGTCCTGCTGGAGGGGGACGGCAACGAAAACCCGGCGGAGGTGGTCAGCCACAGCGGCGCTTTGAGCTATGACGCGCTGCTGGAGTTTTGGAACAAGTTTGACCCCTTCGCCATGAACACGCTGCTGGTGGGCGGCGACACCATGCTGGAGCTGCTGCGGCTCAAGGAGTTCCAAAACCCCCTGACGGGGCTGAACTTCCAGGGCACCGGCACCCTCTCCACGCCCCTAGGGGCCAAGCTGCTGAGAACGAGCGCCATGCCCGCCGGGACCCTCATCGGCCTGGACAAGCGCTATGCCCTGGAGCAGGTCGTCGGCGGCGAGGTGATGGTGGAGTACGACAAGCTCATCGACCGCCAGCTGGAGCGGGCGGCCATCACCTCCATCTCCGGCTTTGCCAAGCTGTTCACCGGCGCGTCCAAGGCGATGAAGCTGGGCGCGGAAGTCCAGAGCTGACGTGGGAGAGCGGATTTTAGAGCTGGCCCTGGCCCTTGGCGGCGGGGAGGACCGGGCGCTGCTGCCGCCCCTGTGCGCCGCGGCGGAGCGGGCCTGGCTGGCCCGGCTCCGGGAGGGCGTGACGGCGGAGGACTGCGGCGAGGCCCTGCCCTGCGCCGCCGCCTTCACGGCGGCGGCGGACCTGGCGGCGGCAGAGGGGGGCGCGGCCTCCTTCTCCGCCGGGGACATCTCCGTAAGCCTGGGCGGCGTCCAGGACCGGGCCAGGCGGGCGGAGAGCCTCCGCCAGGCGGCGGAGGGGCTGATGGAGCCCTTTGTCCGGGCGGCGGGGCTCTGGGCCCAGGGGGTGGAGGGATGACCCGCTGGGTGGACGAGATCCTTCGCCGCTATGGGCAGGAGCTTATTCTGGAGGGAAAAGAGGAGACTGTCCGGGCCTTCCTCCAGCCCCTGACGGAGCGGAGAGAGGAGGGACCGGAGCCCTCCCCCATCGGGGGGCTGGACGGACGGCTGTGGCTGTACCTGGGAAAGGCCGCCGTGAGGGCGGGAGACCGGGTTTGCTGGAACGGGCGGCGGTTCCGGGCCCGGAGCGGAAGGCCCCACTTCATCGGCCCGGAGCTCTCCCATTGGCGGGCTGTGCTGGAGCGGGCGAGGGAGGCGGAATGAAAGAGCTGAGACAGATGCGGGACGCGGTGATTTCCGCCCTGCGCTCCGGGGGGCTGGCGGCGGAGGCCGCCTTCCCCGGCAAGTGGGCGGCGGAGCGGAAAACGGCCCTGGCCACCGTCTCCGTGGAGACGGCGGAGGGCCGGGACCTGGGCTTTTGCGGCTATCTGGGGGAGAGCCGGGGCCCAAGCGGGGAAGCGCGGGAGGTCTATGGCAAGCACCTGGCGGGGACCATCGCCGTGGACATCCGGGCTGAGCGGGCGGTGGAGTGCGAGGCGGGCGGCGAGACGGCGGCGGCGGTGCTGCTGGGGAAGCTGCCGGAGGGCATCCGGCCCGGGGAGCTTCGGTGGGAGGCCCTGGCCTGGGAGAAGCAGACGGGGCTCTTCCTCCGGCGGGGAACGCTTCAGTGCCAGGCGCTGTTTTTGGCGGAGCGCGAGGAGGAAGAGACGGAGTTCCTGGATTTCAAACTGAAAGGGGTTTTGCATGGTGAACAATCTGCATGAGCGGCCGGGGGTCTACTCGGCCTATGACACGTCCTCGGTGGTGTCCGGTGGACAGGCGGTCCGGTCCATCGGCGTGGCGGCCAAGGCGGCCAGGGGCGAGACAGGAAAGCCGGTGACGGTGACGGGCTGGGCCGCCGGGGTGTCCGTCTTCGGCGAGGACGAGACGGCGGGAATGAGCACCCTTTTGCGGCTGCTGTTTGAAAACGGCGCGTCCGCCGTGACGGCGGTACGGGTGGCGGAGGAGGGCACGGCGGAGGACTATGCCCAGGCCTTCGCCGCCCTGGAAAAGGAGGAGGCGCAGATTCTAGTCTGCGACAGCGGCGAGGAGGCGGTCCACCAGGCCCTGCGGAACGCGGTGGAGGCGGCCTCCGCCCTGCGCCATGAGCGCATCGCCGTAGTGGGCTGCGCCGGGGCGGAGGTTTCGGAACTGGTGAGCCGGGCGGAGGCGCTGAACAGCGAGCGCGTGGTGCTGGTGGGGCCCGACGCCCTGGACGGCGGGGGAAAGCCCCTGTCCGGCGTGTTCGCCGCCGCGGCGGTGGCGGCCCTGGCGGCCTCCGCCCCGGACCCGGCGGTACCGTTGAACGGGGCAAAGCTCAAGGGCTTGACGGGGCTGGCGGAGGACTATACCGACAACGACATCGACCGGCTGGTCCGGGGCGGCGTGACCCCCCTGGAGTGCGTGGCGGGAGTGGTGTCCCCGGTGCGGGGCGTCACCACCCGGACGAAAACCGGCGGGGCGGCGGACGCCACATGGCGGGAGCTGACCACCATTTTGATTGTGGACGACGTGATTCCCGCCGTGCGCTCCGCCCTGCGCAGCCGCTTCTCCCGCAGCAAGAACAACGCCCGGAACCGGGCGGCTATCCGCTCCCAGGTCATTGTGGAGCTGGAGAAGAAGCTGGCGGCGGAAATCATCGACGGCTATGACGAGGTCCGCGTCTCCGCCTCCCACGAGGACCCCACGGTATGCCTGGTGGAGTTCGGCTTCGCCGTGGCCCACGGGCTGAACCAGGTGCATCTGGCGGTACACATTGAGATTTAAGAAAGGGGCGTGAGGAGCGTGACGGGATTTCCCACCAGCGCCGACATCTATCTGGAGATGGACGGCAGGAAGGTGGCGGTGGTTCAGAGCTACACCGCCAAGGCCAGCAAAACCTCCCAGAGCGTGGAGGCCTTCGGCGAGAGCGAGCCGGTGGCCACCATCGAGGGGCAAAAGCGCTATACCCTGGAGCTGACGAGGCTCTATGCAACGGACAACGCCGTGTCCGACGGCATCAACTTCTATGACCTGGCCCACTTCTCCCTGGTCATCTGCAAGCCGGACCGGCGGGTCATCTACAGCGACTGCCAGTGGAGCGGCATCGAGGAGGACGGGCGGCTCAACGCGATGGTTGCGGAGAAGGTCACCGTGGTGGCGGCCAAGCGCATTGAGACCTCGGCGTGAGGGACATTGACGAGCTGCGGCCCCTGACGGCGGGGCGGCTGCTGGAGCTGTGGCGGCAGTGCCGGGAGGCGGAGGACCCCCTGGAACGGGTGCTTCGCTGCAACGGGCGGATTTTGTCGGAGTGCTGCTTCTTTCAGGGGGAGCGGGTCTATGGGGACGAGACGGAGGCCCTGGCGGACCTGACGGGGCGGCAGATGGAGCGGCTGCTTTGCCGTTTGGCCCGGGACGGCGGGTCCGGGGAGGACCGCCCCACGGAACCGGGAACGGTGAACCCGGAATTTGACGCGGCGCGGTTCGCCGCGCTTTGGAGGGCGTGAGGAACGTGGACTATTTGGGCTGGGAGCTGGAACGGCAGCGGGCGGCGCTGTGGGCGCTGCTGGGCGGCGGGAGGGCGGAGGACGGGGAAGCCCCCGGAGAGGAAGATACCGCTTGGGAGGGGAAGGCCCTTCCGGGCGGGAGGCGGCGGAGTCCGGCGGGCTCCGGGACGGCGCGGGGGAACGCGGTCCCTCAGAGCGCCGGGCGATACGCCGCAAAAGAGGGCGCAGAGGCCGGGGGGCCCCTGGTTGGGGCCCCTGGGGCCTGGGAAACGGTTTTGGCCGCGGAAAAAGCCCTCCGCCCCGCCGGGGAAGCCGGCGCCTGGGAGACGCCGGTGGGCCCTTGGGAGGGGATTTTCGGCGCAGAGGCGGAATTTCCGGCCCGAAAAGGCGGGGGCACGGGGGCGGGATTTTCGCCCCGAAGAGACGGAGGCACAGGGGCGGGATTTTCGCCCAGAAAAGACGGAGGCACGGAGGTGCTCGCTTTCGCGGCCTCCCGGCAAAAGGAGGAGGCCCAAGGCCCGGCGGGGGAGGGGACAGGCTCCCGGACGGCGCTTGAAGGTCCCTCCGCCAGGCGGGAGGCCGGAGCCGGGGAGACGGCGGAAGCGGCGGTAGCGGCGGAGACAGCCGCCGGAGGGAGACGCGCCGGGGAAGCGGGCCCGGCTTCCTTGAGAAAATCCGGCGGGGACGCCGGGGGCGTTTCCATCCCCGCGCGCCGGGACGGGGCCGGGACGGCCCGCCTTGGCGGAGGCGGTCTTGATGGAGCGCCGGGACGGGAAACGCGGCTGTCCCGGCCCCTCCCCTGGGGAGAGGGCTGGGAAAGCCCCGCCCTCCGGGCGGAGGACGGGGCCCGGGCCCTTTCCAAGGCGGTACAGCGGGACGCCCGGCGGTATGACGGCGGGTTTACCATTTATTGACAGATGCCGGCCCTGCCGGGGGGGGATTTCCTCCGGCAGGGCCGGAGAGAGGGGGATGCCATATGCGCTTGACGCCTATGCGGTTCAAGGAGTTCACCTGGCCCCACAATCCGGAGGTGTACACGGTGGAGCACCGGCGGCGCATTGCCGTCCACCAGATCCCCTTCGGGCCCTGCGTGATGCAGGAGCTGGGAGGCTCCTACCAGGTGCTGAAGGGGGAAGGCGTGTTTGTGGGGGAGGACGCTTACCAGCGCTTCAAGGAGCTGGCCGGGGTCTTTCAGCAGGAGGGGCCGGGGCTTTTGATTCATCCGGTCTGGAAGGCGGAAAAGGCCTACTTCGCGGCGCTGGAGGCCGTGGAGGAGCCCAGGCCGGACTTTGTGCGCTACCGCTTCGAGTTTTGGGAGGACGGGGGCGGCTATGACGGCGGGCTTAAGGCCGTGGAGGCGGGGAACTCCGGAGGAAGCCCCGACGGCGCTTCGGCGGCGGGAAACGCCGCTGAACACCAGCGGGTCCACACCGTGCGGAAGGGGGATACCCTCTGGGCCGTGGCAAAACAGTACGGCGTGGAGCTGACGGCCTTAATCCAGGCCAATCCTCAGATTAAAAATCCGAATCTGATTTACCCCGGAGAGGCGGTGAAGGTGCCGTGACGGGAAAGCTCTACACGGCGGACCATCAGATTTTTGCGCTGCCGCCGCTTTTGAGCTGGCGGGTCACCCACACGGGGACGGTGCCCTGCGACAGCTTTTCCGTCACCTTCGTCTACCAAAAGGAGATGGCGCAGGCGCTGAAAACAGCGGCGGGCTTTGTGGCGGAGGAGGAGGGGACGGTCATGCTCCGGGCCGTTGTGGACGAGTACACGGTGGACCTGGACGGAAACGGCCTGACGGCCACGGTCTCCGGCCGGGGCTATGCCGCGAGGCTCCTGGACAACGAGTCCCGGCCCGTCACCTACCAGCAGGCCACCCTGGCGGAGATTCTGCAAAACCACGCGGAGCCCTACGGCATCACCTGCGGGGAAATCGCGGAGGTCCGGGCGGCGTCCGCCTACACCGTGGCGGCGGGGTCCAGCCAGTGGAAAGCGGTGGAAAGCTTCTGCCGGGCCTGCGGCGGCTTTGTCCCCCGGTTCAGCCGGGAGGGGGAGCTGCTGGCGTCGCCGGAGGAGGAGGGCCGGACCCTCTCCATCGGCGAGGGGGACCCGGTGCTCGCCTGCACCCTGCGGGAGGATCACTACGGCGTGCTGACGGAGGCCCTGGTCATCGACAAGACCCAGAATCAGGAGTTCTCCGTGAAAAACCAGGAGATGATCGACAAGGGAGGCCAGTGCCGCCGGGTGCTTTACACGCCGGGGCAGAGCACCTGGGCCGCCATGCGGTACACGGGGGAGTACCAGATTCAGCGGTCCGGGGAGGACGCCTGGACGGCGGAGGTAACGCTGCCGGGAAGCTTCCTGGCCTTTCCGGGGGACCGGGTGTCCCTGTCCCTGGAGCGGATGGGCCTTTCCGGCACCTTCCGGGTGGCGGAGGCGGAAAACCGCTTTGACGGCGGGAACGGGGCTCTGGTCACGCTGACGCTGAAGCCCCTGAAGACATAAGGAGGAAGCGCCATGTGGATTTCAAAACAGATGAAGCCGGCGGCGGCCACGGCGGACGCCGACCTGGGCGTCACCACCATCAGCGGGCGGAAAGCGGGCGTGCTGACCCGGGGAGAGGTCCGGGACCTGCCGGTCTACGGGCCGGGGGGGTATCTCTGGACCCCGGCCAACGGGACGGCGGCGCTGGTCATCAAGGGCGGTCCCGGCGGCGAGGAGCAGTGCGTGGCCGGGACCCGGCCCCTGGAGGAAGTAAAGCAGATTGAGCCGGGGGAGGTCTACATCTACGGCCCCGGCGGGAACTCGGTGTATCTGAAAAAGGACGGCAGCGTGGAAATCACAGGGGGGCAGGTATCCGTCAGCGGCGGGCTGAGCATCACCGGACAGCTCACGGTCAACGGGCAGCCCTATGCGCCCTGCGCGTGCTGAGGGAGGCGAACGGATGGAGCTGGAGCTGAGAAACGGGGACTACATCGCCGACGGCGTGGGAGGCCTGCGGCGTGTGGGGGGCCGGGAGGCTCTCCTCCAGCGGGTGCTCTTCCGGCTGACGGCCCGGCGGGGAAGCTTTCCCTTCTGGGAGGCCCTGGGCAGCCGCCTGTGGGAGCTGGGGCGGGTCTCCGCCCCGGAACGGCGGAGCGCCGCGCGGCAGTATGTGGCGGAGGCCCTGGAGGCGGAGCCGGTCAGCGTGGAGGACGTGGAGCTGGAGCAGGGCCGGGACGGCACGGCGGCGGTGACGGTCCGACTACGCTATGAGGGGGAGGACCTGCCGGTGACGGTGGAGGTCCGCCCCTGAGAGGGAGAGGGAGAACGATGCGGAGTATCGAGACGATTTATGAAAAGCTGCTGGCGGATTTCGCCCGGCGGGCGGGCTTCACGCCGGAGGCGGGCTGCGATTTGGCGGTGCGGCTGTGGGCGGCGGCGGCGGAGCTCCAGGCCCTGGAAATCCAGGCGGACTGGGTGCTGGACCAGAGCTTTCCCCAGACGGCCCAGGGAGTCTATCTGGACCGCCACGGGGCCATGCGGGGCTTGAAGCGCCTGGGGGCCACCCGGTCCGGGGGCACTCTGCGCTTTTCCGTGGGGGCGCCGCCGGTCATGGACGTCACCATCCCGGCGGGGACGGTGTGCATGACGGCGGAGGAGGTCCGGGTGCGGACCTCGGAGGAGGCGGTGATTCCCGCCGGAGCCCTGTACGCCGACGCGCCCGCCGAGGCGGTGGAGGCCGGGACCGGGGGCAACGTGGTGCCGGGGGCGGTGCGGTTTTTGACGGCCTGCCCCACGGCGGTGACGGCGGTGACAAATCCGGGGGCCTTTACCGGCGGGGCCGGGGAGGAGGATGACGAAACCTTCCGGGCCCGGATTCTGGAGAGCTACCGCCGCCTTCCCAACGGGGCGAATACCGCCTGGTATGAGACTACGGCCATGGGCTATCCCGGCGTGACGGCGGCCAAGGCCGTGGGCCGGGCCGAGGGGCCGGGAACGGTGAACGTCTATGTCACCGGGGAAAACGGCCTGCCGGACGGGGAGCTGCTGGCGGGTCTTCAGGCGGAGCTTCAGGAGAAGCGGGAAATCGCCGTGACGGTGAAGGCCCTGGCCCCCACCAGCAAGACGGTGAACGTGGCGGTGGCCGTGGCCCCCAAGGAGGGGGCGGACAAGGAGGCGGTCTTGGAATCCGCCCGGCGGGCCATGGCGGATTTCTTCGGCGGGCGGCTGCTGGGCCGGGCGGTGCTGCTGGCGGAGCTGGGAAACCGGCTCTACGACCTGGAGGGCGTGGAAAACTACCGCTTCACCGCCCCGGCGGAGGACATCCCGGCGGACAGCACCGTCCTGCCGGTGCTGGGGACGCTGGAGGTGACGGAGCTTATGGAGGAGGCGTAGCATGTACGAGGAATATCTGCGGGCGCTGCTGGCCCCCCTGGGGGTCTACCGGCTGGACCGGGATTCCCTCAGCGGGGCGGAGCTCTATGCCTTGGGCCAGGGGCTGGACGCCGTGTCGGCCCGCCTGGACGGGGTGGAGCGGGAGGGCGTCACCGCCACGGCGGAGGACGAGGGGCTGCGCCGCCGGGAGGCGCTGTTTCTCCGCCGCCCCGCCGCCGTCACGCCGGAGGAGCGCCGGGCGGCCATCGCGGCGCTGCTGCAAATCGACGGGGACAGCCTGACGCCGGAGGCCATCGACCGGACCATCCGGGGCTGCGGCATCTGGGCACAGGCCGTTGAGATGGGAACCAACCGCGTCCGGGTGGTATTTCCCGGAACGGCGGGGGTTCCGGCGGAGTTTGAGCAGATCGAGAAGATCGTGCTGGACATTCTGCCCTGCCATCTGGATGTGGAGTTTTACTTCCGGTTCCTCACCTGGGAGGAATGCCACCGGCAGGGCTATACCTGGGCCCTTGTTGAAGAACGGGAGTATGACTGGAACGGCTTCCAGCTGGCAATTCCGCCGGAGGAGGAGGGCGCTTTGCCGGACGGGGCCAACATTCTTTGACGGAAGAGGGAATGGATCGAATATCAAAAAGAGCGCCCGGCCAATGGCCGGACGCTCTTTTCATAAGTCATAGGGAAGCAAATTCCCGTTCAATCAGGCATACCGCCAGCTCAAACGCCTGAATTCTCCGCTCCGCCAGGGTTATCTGGGACCTGTACCGCTCCGGGTTCTCCCTGGCCCGGAGCGTTTTGACCGTTTCCCGGAGCTTGTGGAGCGTGGAGTCAATCTGCCGCTTTGCCTCCGTCAAGTCTTCTCTTGAAAATTCCATAACGCCTCCCATTCTCAAAACCGTATCAACCGTGTCCCATATCCCCGCAGAAAAGGACCCGCCTGTTTTCCTCGTACCTTCCACAATCCGCCGCGTCCTTTCGTCCCCCTTCGGTCGGAAGCAAAGAAATTCCCCGTCCAGCAAGAGGAATCATGCGTATTCCCAAACATCGCGAGGAAAAGGGTGTTTGCGGGAAAAACCACGGCGGGTTTTTCCTGCAAGTTCAATAAGACCCCGCCAACGGCGGGGCGGTCCGCAGGGCGGACCGTTGCGCACCAAAAAGAAACACGCCTGCGGCGTGCTTCTTTTTGGTGCGCGAGGCGGGACTTGAACCCGCACGTCCGTAAAGGACACTAGAACCTGAATCTAGCGAGTCTGCCAATTCCACCACTCGCGCGCATCGTTATGAACTTGCCGGGCCTTACAGACGAAAATGAGAGGGGTCCCGCCCCGGCTGAGACGGGACCCTGTTCTCTGGTGCGCGAGGCGGGACTTGAACCCGCACGTCCGTAAAGGACACTAGAACCTGAATCTAGCGAGTCTGCCAATTCCACCACTCGCGCGTGGTGCAAAGCCTTCCAAAGGGGAAGCGTGGTGCGGCTGACGGGACTTGAACCCACACGTCGAATCGACACCAGCACCTCAAGCTGGCCTGTCTACCAGTTCCAGCACAGCCGCGTAAGCCTGCGTTCCCCAAAAAAGACTGCTTGATTATTATAGCCGGGACCGCCCTGCTTGTCAACACCCATTTTCCGTTTTTCCCAATTTTTTTCCTGTAAGAAGCCGCCCCGGCCCCTCCGCCCCCTTGACGGAGGGGCCGGGCTTTTCCAGCGGCTTACAGCCCGGCCATGACCTCGCCGATGGGGTCCGTGATGACCAGCCCGGCGGAAAGGTCCCGGGCCACGGCGGATTTATTGATGAGGGCCAGCCGCTTTCCCCGGAAGTAATTGATGAGCCCCGCGGCGGGCCAGACGTTTAAGGAGGTGCCCCCGATGATGAGCAGATCCGCCCGGGCGATGGAATCCACCGCGTCGTTCATGACGGACTGGTCCAGGCCCTCCTCATAGAGCACCACGTCGGGCTTGACGATGCCGCCGCAGGTACAGCGGGGCACCCCGGTCCCGTTCAGAATGAAGTCCAGGCCGTAGAACTTCCCGCAGCGCTCGCAGTAGTTCCGGTGGACGCTGCCGTGGAGCTCGCAGACATGCTTGCTCCCCGCCGCCTGGTGAAGCCCGTCGATGTTCTGGGTAACCACGGCGGTGAGTTTCCCCGCCGCCTCCCACTCCGCCAGCTTTTTGTGGGCGGCGTTGGGCCGGGCCTCGGGGGCCAGCATTTTGGCCCGGTAGAAGCGGAAGAACTCCTCGGGGTTGCTTTTATAGAATGTATGGCTTAAAATGGTCTCCGGCGGATACTTCCACTCCTGATGATAGAGCCCGCCGGTGGAGCGGAAATCCGGGATGCCGGACTCCGTGCTGACCCCCGCGCCGCCGAAAAAGGCAATGGCCTTGGACTCTTGTACCCAGGTCTTTAAGGTCTCGACTGCTTCCGTCATAAATGTCCCTCCCTGCGGATTATAATAGAATGGCTTCAAAGGAGAACGTCTTATGAATATCCAGATCTTCGGCTCCTCCAAGTGCTTCGACACCAAGAAGGCCCAGCGCTGGTTCAAGGAGCGCCGGATCAAGTTCCAGTACATCGATCTCCCCTCAAAGGGATTATCCCCCCGGGAGTACCAGTCCGTCAAGCAGAAAGTTGGCTTCGAGGCCCTGGTAAACACAAAATGCCGGGCCTATGCGGATCTGTACATGGCCTATGTGGCCCCCGCCGCCCAGGAGGAGAAGCTGCTGGAAAACCCCATCCTCTTCCAAACCCCCATCGTCCGCAGCGGCAGGGAGGCCACGGTGGGCTATCATCCCGAGATTTGGGAGACCTGGGAGTGACCGGCTATTTTGACAGGAAGTGTGGTGATTCCGCCATGAAGCGCAAGCTGTCCCGGGGGATTTATCTCCTGGCCCGGCGCTACTTCCGCCACAGCGTGGGGGTCCAGAGCGCCGCCCTGGCCTTCTATTTGCTGTTTATGATTTTCCCCTTCCTCATCTTCATCAGCGCCCTGCTGGGTCTGCTGGATTTGAACGTCACCGCCATCCTCCTGGCCCTGGGGGAGTTTCTGCCCCGGGACGTGGTGGACATCGTGCGGGCCTATCTGGTCCATGTGGGCGAGAGCCCCAGCCCCAAGCTTATGGTGTTCGGCCTGTTTTTCTCCATCTGGTTTCCCATGCGGGCCACCAACGCCCTGATGGTTTCCGTGCGGACGGCCTATCACCTGGGGCCCCCCAAGCGGGCGGTGATTCACCGGCTGAAAACCCTGCTCTATACCGTGGTGCTGATTTCGGCCATCGCCCTGACGCTGGCACTGATGACCATCGGCGACCGGCTGCTGGGCTACGCGGTGGGGAACTTCCGCCTGCCGCTGCTCTTGGCGGAGCTGTGGGCCCGGATGCGCTTCCCGGCGGCGGCGGTGGTGGGCTACTTTGCCCTGTTCTTTCTCTACGCCCTGGCCCAGGATGGCCGGAGGCCCTGGCGGGACCTGTGGCCCGGGACCCTGGCGGCCCTGGCGGCCTGGATGGGGTTGAGCTGGCTGTACGCCATGTATGTGGAAAACTTCGCCAACTACTCCCTGCTTTACGGGTCCATCGGCACGGTGGTGGTGCTGATGATCTGGCTCTACATGTCCGCCAACGTGCTGATTTTGGGGGCGGAGCTCAACGGGACCCTGGTGGCGATGCGGAAGGAAGCGGAAAGCGGATAAAGCGGATTGGAAATGGGGAATGGCAAATGCGGGACCGCTATGAATTTGAGGCCGTCATTCACGAGGCGGGCGGCTCCGGCGGAGCCTACGTGGTCTTCCCCTGGAACCTCCGGGAGGAATTCGGCGCGGGCCGGGTAAAGGTCCGCGCGCTCTTTGACGGGATTCCCTACGAGGGGAGCATCGTGAACATGGGCGTAAAGGACGAGGCGGGGAACATCGCCTATATCCTAGGCGTGCGAAAGGACATCCGAAAGGCCTTAGGCAAGGGCCAGGGGGACACGCTCCAAGTGGTGGTGACGAGGCGCTAGTCTCCGGCATCCGGAAAACGCGGCCTAAGAGGACCGTATTCTCATACACCGGGGAAGCGAAAAAAGCGCCGTCTAGCTTGACAGCGCTTTTGAGAATTGCTATAATACAGATAAAGGGAACGCCGCGCAAGGCGGCTGGCCCTAGTAACTCAATCAATTGGACGGATAAAAGACCGCCAAGAAACCGTCACTTGCCAGAGTGGCGGTTTCTGCTTTTTACGATAATCGTCACGGTAAACCGCCCGATATGTAACGTAATCCGCATACGGCCCCACCTCCTTTCGGAGGATGTGGCCAGCCGCCTGTCCGCTGCGCAGCGTTCCCGCTCCTTTTTGGAGGAGCGGGAACATTTTATCATTCGGCATTCTGTTTGTCTAATGTTGTCCCCGGCTGGGTTTCTTATGGATAATCCTTCCCCCTCCCGCGCATACTACCCCCATTCTTGGAGGTGCGCATGGGAACTTTATCGGATAACTACACGGAAAACGTCCGGCTCTTTGACGAGGCCCTGGGGGTGGGCCGCAGCGTGGACATGGTGAGCCGGGATTACGTCATCGGCGGCCGCCGGGCCCGGATCTGGGTGGTGGACGGCTACGGTCTGGACGAAACCCTGGAACGCATGGGGGCCTTTTGGCTCTCCCGGCCGGAAAACGCCCTGGAGGGCCTTACGGACATGCAGGACTTCGCCGACCGGCTGATTTCCTTCTCGGAGGTGGACGTGGGCTTTGACCCGGAGGAACTTGTCACCTCCGTCCTCATGGGAAAAACCCTGCTTTTGGTGGAGGGGCTCCGGGGCGGAGCCCAGATTGACGCCAAGAGCTACCCCAGCCGGGGGGTGGACGAGCCCCCCGACGGCAAGGTCCTCCGGGGCTCTCACGACGGCTTCGTGGAGGCGGTGGTGCCCAACATGGCCCTGCTCCGCCGCCGCATCCGGGACCCCCACCTCACCATGGAGGGGCTGAAGGTAGGCAGGCGCTCCCACACCGACGCGGTGCTCTGCTACCTGGACGACAAGGCGGACCCGGCCCTCCTCTCCGCCATCCGGGAAAAGCTGAACGGCATTGACGTCAATTCCCTTTCCATGGCCCAGGAGAGCGTGGCGGAGGCCATCCGGCCCAAGCAATGGTACAACCCCTTTCCCAAGGTCCGCTATACCGAGCGGCCCGACAGCGCCGCCGCCAGCATCATGGAGGGCAACGTGGTGCTGATGGTGGACAACTCCCCGTCCGTGATGATTCTGCCCACCACCTTTTTCGATTTCACCCAGGAGGCCAACGAGTTTTACTTCCCGCCCCTGGTGGGGTCCTACCTCCGCCTCCTGCGGATCATCGTCTTTGTAATCTCCCTGCTGATTACCCCCACCTGGTACCTGATGGTGAAGGAGAACGGGCGGCTGCCGGAGTGGCTGAGCTTCCTCTCCTCCCCGGAACCGGCGGCCCTGGGGCTTTTGTGGCAGCTGCTGGTGGTGGAGTTTTTGGTGGATGTTTTGAAGCTGGCGTCCCTGAACACGCCGGACTCCCTGTCCAACTCCTTCTCCATGCTGGGGGCCCTGATTTTGGGCGACTTCGCCGTCCAGGCCGGGTGGCTGGGGCCGGAGGTGCTGGTGTATATGGCCTTTGTGTCCGTGGCCAGCTTCGCCCAGCCCAGCTATGAGATGGGCTACGCCTTCAAGCTCCTCCGGGTGGTCCTCCTCCTGCTCACCGCCGCCTTCGACGTGTGGGGCTACGGCCTGGGGATTCTGGGCATCGTCCTTCTGCTGGCCACCACCAAGCCCCTGGTGGGCCGGGGCTATCTCTACCCCCTCATCCCCTTCCACGGAAGGGCCCTGTGGCGGCTTTTGGTGCGGGAACCCATCAGCCGGGACAACACGTAGCTTTTTGGGACCGTCCTCCGCCTTTGCCGCGGGGGGCGGTCCTTTTTTGGCTTTGTCTCACAGGGGGATGGCCCGGTCAGGGGACCGGGCCCCACACTCCTTCTACCGGCAGGCCACCCTGTGGGGCCTGACCCCCAGGTCAGGCCATTCCCCGGGAACGGCCCTTCTCTCGACAGACCGCTCTTTTTCCGTTTTCCACAAAAAGTAATACCTTTCGCCGCCAAACTTTGCCGCCCGGAAATCAATCCAGGATTGACGGTAAGGGCGAAAACCCTCATAATAAGATAGAAGAAAACGCGCAATCAAACCGAGGGAGGCATCCATGAAAACAGGCTATTTGGTACTGGCGGACGGCCAGGTGTTCCAGGGGCTCCGGTTCGGCGCGGAGGCCGATACCGTGGGGGAGCTGGTCTTCACCACCGGCATGTGCGGCTATGTGGAGACCCTGACGGACCCCAGCTACGCGGGGCAGATCGTCCTGCAAACCTATCCCCTCATCGGCAACTGCGGCATCATCCCGGAGGACTTCGAGGGGGACTGCCATGTCAGGGGCTACGTGGTCCGGGAGCGGTGCGATCACCCCTCCAATTTCCGAAGCGAAGGGGACCTGGACGGCTTTTTGAAGGAGCGGGGCGTCCCCGGTCTCTATGGCGTGGACACCCGGCAGCTCACCCGGATTCTCCGGGAGTCCGGGGTGATGAACGCCCTGATCTGCGATCAGGTCCCGCCGGACCTTTCCGTCCTGCGGTCCTATTCCGTCTCCGGCGCGGTGGAGGCCGTCACCCGGAAGGAGGCCGCCGTCTTCCCGCCGGAGGGGGGGAGCCCCCGCTTCCGGGTGGCCCTGCTGGACTACGGCGCCAAGCGCAACATCACCCAGGAGCTGCGAAAGCGGGGCTGCGAGGTGACGGTGTTCCCCGCCTCCACGGCGGCGGAAACCGTCCTGGCCATGGAGCCCGACGGGGTTATGCTCTCCAACGGCCCCGGGGACCCGGCGGAAAACGTCTATCAGATTGCGCAGATTCAAAAGCTCCTGGGAAAGGTCCCCCTGTTCGGCATCTGCCTGGGCCACCAGCTCACCGCCCTGGCGGCGGGGGGGAAGACCTACAAGCTGAAATACGGCCACCGGGGCGTGAACCAGCCCGTCCGGGACCTCAGCGGCCCCCGGACCTACATCACCAGCCAGAACCACGGCTACGCCGTGGACGCCGGCTCGGTAAAGTGCGGCCGCGTCTCCTTCGCCAACGCCAACGACGGGACCTGCGAGGGCCTGGACTATCCCGGCCTCCGGGCCTTTACGGTCCAGTTCCACCCCGAGGCCCGGGGCGGCCCCCGGGACACCGCCTTTCTCTTTGACCGCTTTGTGGAATGGATGAAAGGAGGGGAGCGGTAATGCCTCTGGATACCAGCATCAAAAAAGTCCTGGTCATCGGCTCCGGCCCCATCGTCATCGGCCAGGCCGCCGAGTTCGACTACGCCGGGGCCCAGGCCTGCCGGGTGTTTAAGGAAGCCGGGGTCAACGTGGTCCTGTGCAACTCCAACCCCGCCACCATCATGACGGACCAGGCCATGGCGGACGAAATCTACTTAGAACCCCTCACCGCCGAAACCCTCAAGCGCGTTATCCGCAAGGAACAGCCCGACTCCCTCCTGGCGGGCCTGGGGGGCCAGACCGGCCTGACCCTGGCCATGGAGCTCAGCAAGGAGGGCTTCCTCCAGGAGCAGAACGTCCGGCTTTTGGGAACCGATGCCGCCGCCATCTCCCGGGCGGAGGACCGGGAGCTGTTCAAGGCCGCTATGATGGAAATCAACCAGCCGGTCATTGCCTCCGGCATTGCGGAGACTGTGGAGGAGGCCTTGGAAGCAGCCGCGAAAACCGGCTATCCCGTCATTGTCCGCCCCGCCTTCACCCTGGGCGGCGCGGGGGGCGGCGCGGCAAGGGACGAGTCGGAGCTCCGGGTCATCGCCCAGACGGGCCTGGACGCCTCCCCCATCACCCAGGTGCTGATTGAAAGGGCCATCTTCGGCTGGAAGGAAATCGAGTTTGAGACTATGCGGGACGCCGCGGGCAACGTCATTGCCGTGTGTTCCATGGAGAACCTGGACCCCGTGGGGGTCCACACCGGGGACTCCATCGTGGTGGCCCCCACCCAGACCCTGGCGGACCGGGAGTTTCAGATGCTCCGCTCCGCCTCCCTGGACATCATCACGCATCTTGGCATCGTGGGCGGCTGCAACGTCCAGCTGGCCCTGAACCCGGACAGCTTTGAATACGCCGTCATTGAAGTAAACCCCCGGGTCTCCCGGTCCTCCGCCCTGGCCTCCAAGGCCACCGGCTATCCCATTGCCAAAATCACGGCGAAAATCGCCCTGGGGTACACCCTGGACGAAATCAAAAACGACATCACCGGCAAGACCTGCGCCTGTTTCGAGCCCACCCTGGACTACGTCGTCGTTAAAATGCCGAAATGGCCCTTCGACAAATTCGCCGACGCCTCCCGTTCTTTAGGCACCCAGATGAAGGCCACCGGCGAGGTCATGGCCATCGCCCCCAGCTTTGAGATGGCATTGATGAAGGCCGTCCGGGGGGCGGAAATCGGGATGGACTCCCTCAACCGGAAGAACACGGAGGGCGCCCCCATTTGGGAGCGGCTCCGCCGGGTGGACGACCGGCGGCTCTTCACCATCTTCGAGGCTATGAAATCCGGCGTCAGCGTGGAGGAGATTTTCTCCATCACGAAGATCGACCGCTGGTTTCTCTGGAAGCTGCGGGGCCTTGCGGACTTCGAGCAGGCCCTGGAAAAGGACGGTTTGACGGCGGAGCGCTATGCCGAGGGAAAGCGCCTGGGCTACCCGGACGAAACCCTCCTCCGTCTCTCCGGGGCGGACCGCCTCCCGGAGGAAGCCCGGAAGGCCGTATACAAGATGGTGGACACCTGCGGCGCGGAGTTCGACGCGGAGACCCCCTATTTCTACTCCAGCTTTGACCGGTTCTGTGAGTCCCGGGCTTTCCCCCGGTCCGGCCGCCCGGTGATTCTGGTCCTGGGCTCCGGCCCCATCCGCATCGGCCAGGGCATTGAGTTCGACTACTCCTCTGTTCACTGCGTCTGGACGCTGAAGGAGCTGGGCTATGACGTGGTCATTGTCAACAACAACCCGGAAACCGTCTCCACGGACTACGACACCGCCGACCGCCTCTATTTCGAGCCCCTGTACCCCGAGGACGTGATGCACATTATTGAGGTGGAAAAGCCCGTGGGGGTGGTGGTGGCCTTCGGCGGGCAGACCGCCATTAAGCTCACCAAGTTCCTGGACCGGCAGGGCATCCCCATCTTGGGCACCTCCGCCGAGTCCATCGACATGGCGGAGGACCGGGAGCGGTTCGACGCGCTTTTGGAGCGCTTCCACATCAAGCGCCCCCAGGGCCGGGGGGTCCTGGGCATGGAGGAGGCCCTGGCGGCGGCCGGCGAGCTGGGCTATCCCGTCCTGCTCCGGCCCAGCTACGTCATCGGCGGGCAGAACATGGTCATTGCCCACAACGACGAGGACGTGCGGACCTATATGAACGTCATCCTCTCGGGGAAGGTGGAAAACCCGGTCCTGGTGGACCAGTACCTCATGGGCAAGGAGCTGGAGGTGGATGTGATTTCCGATGGCACGGACGTCCTCATTCCCGGCGTCATGCAGCACATTGAGCGCACCGGCGTCCACTCCGGGGACTCCATCGCCGTCTATCCCCCCTTCTCCATCGGGGACCGAATGCTCAGGACCATTGTGGACTGCTCGGAGAAGCTGGCGTTGTCCCTGGGCACCAAGGGCCTTATCAACATCCAGTACCTCATCTACCAGGGGGAGCTGTACGTCATTGAGGTCAACCCCCGGGCCAGCCGGACGGTGCCCTATATCTCCAAGGTCACCGGCGTGCCCATGGTGGACCTGGCCACCCAGGTTTCGGTGGGGCGGCCCCTCCGCTCCCTGGGCTATGGCACGGGCCTTTATCCCCAGCCCCCCTACGTGGCCGTGAAGGTCCCCGTCTTCTCCTTTGAAAAGCTCACCGACGCAAACGCCGCCCTCTCCCCGGAAATGAAGTCCACCGGCGAGGTGCTGGGCCTTGGGAAAAACATGCAGGAGGCCCTTTTCAAGGGCCTGGTCTCCGCCGGGTACAAGGTGGAAAGCGCGGAGAAAAAGGGCGTCCTCATTTCCGTCAACCGCCGGGACCAGCCGGAGATTCTGGACACCGCCCGGAAGCTGGACGAGCTGGGCTTCCGGCTCTACGCCACCGACGGCACCGCCCGGGAGATTGAGCGCCTGGGGACCAGCGTGGAAATCGTGGGCAAGCTGGGAAGGGACAACCGGGTCTTCCAGCTTCTGGAGGACGGGAAGATCGACTACGTAATCCTCACCGGGTCCACGGAGCCGGAGTACATCCGGGACTTCATCCGCCTGAACCACCGCTGCGTCCAGCTGGGAATCCCCTGCCTGACGTCCCTGGATACCGCCGGGGCCCTGGCGGACATCCTGGAGTCCCGGTACAACCAGGGCAACACGGAGCTGGTGGACATCTGCCACCTGCGGCAGCAGCGGGAGAAGCTGCCCTTCACCAAGATGCAGACCTGCGGCAACGACTACATTTTCCTGGAGAACTTCGACGGGCGGATTACCTGCCCGGAATCCCTGTGCGTCACCTTCTGCCACCGGCACTACGGCGTGGGGGCCGACGGCATCATTTTGATGGAGCGCTCGGAAACCGCGGACGTGAAAATGCGGATGTTCAACAGCGACGGCAGCGAGGGAAAAATGGCGGGCAACGCCCTTCGCTGCCTTGGGAAGTACCTCTATGACAACGGCTTTTCCACAAAGGGGACCGTTACGGTGGAAACCGGCAGCGGCCTTCGGTCTGTCACGCTGTACACCACCAACGGGAAGGTAACCTCCGCCAGCGTGGACATGGGAAAGGCGGCCCTGGACGCCTCGGGGCTGAAATTCCCCATCGCGGAGCCCCAGGTGGTGGACTATCCCGTCCGCATTGCCGGTCGGCCCTACCGCATCACCTGCGTGGACATGGGGAATCCCCACTGCGTGGTGTTCTGCGACCGGGTGGACGACGTGGACATCGACTTCATCGGCCCCCGGTTCGAGCACGCGCCCTATTTCCCGGAGCGGACCAACACGGAGTTTATCCGGGTGGTGAACCCCAGCACCATCAAAATGCGGGTCTGGGAACGGGGCAGCGGGGAGACCATGGCCTGCGGCACGGGTGCTTGCGCCGCGGTAGTGGCGGCTGTTGCAAACGGCCTTTGCGAGAAGGGCCGGGACATCACCGTCCGGGTGAAGGGCGGGGAGCTGATTGTCCACTACACCGACGAGGGCGTCACCCTGACCGGGGACGCGAAGCTGGTGTATACGGGGGAGATTGAATATTGAGGCGGCGGCCCCTACCCATCATCCGTAGGGGCCGGCCCCCTGGCCGGCCCGTTTGCCGGGAACCCTGACGCGCATAACCAAAAGGACCGCCCTTCCGGGCGGTCCTTCTTTTACGGTTACGGTTTGACAACGGTGACGGTGGTCCCGCTGGTCCCCAGGAACATCTCCTCCAGCAGCTTCACCATGCGCTGGTACTCCAGGGGGCTCTCCGCGTACTCCTTGATGCTCTCGTGGACGGGCCAGCTTGTGGCGTGTTTGTCATTGTACACCTCCGTCAGCCGGGCCAGGGAGTTGGAGGCTATCTCCGCCGTGAAGAACCCACTGGAGGACGGGTATTGGAAGCACACCTCGTCCAAATTCTCCACCAGCGCCAGCATCTGATAGCCCAGGAACCGGGACAGCCCCGAGATTTCAGAGGTCGTCTCCTCCGTTTCCTCAAACTCCAACGTCCAGCGGTAGGGCCGCTCGCTGGTCTGGAGGGAGATGTTATACCGTCCAATCCGGCTCCCCACCTGCAAGAGCTTGGCGATGTTCCCCAGGGCCGGGGCGTCGCCGCAGTAGGGGGTCTTGGCGTCCAGCAGCAGTAGCGTATCCCGGTCAATCACCATGCCATCCTGCCACACCAGCCGCCCGCAGATCCACACCTCGTCCAGGCCCTTCAGGGGGATGGACAACAGGGGAATCTGCTTGCGGTATCCTCCCTGGGCGGTCTGGAAGGGATTCACCCGGACCTCCCGGGCGGTGTAGGTGAGGATTCCGTTTTCCTCCGTGCTTTTCAGGCCCCGGAGCTCATAGGCTCCCCAGTAGGTATCCGCCAGCAGGTTTAGATTATTTTCCGCGTCCACCTGGGGGTTTTCAATGCTGATATGCTCCGCGTCCGGCGTCCGGCCGATGACGAACTCCTTCAGCAGGTATCCGCCCACCACCAGCAGCACCGTGCACACCACCGCCAGGACGATTTTATGAACCGTCCCCTTCTTCACCCGCTTGAGATAGTCCACCTCTTTCTCCGGCTCCGCCGCTTCCTCCGCCGGGGCGGCCATGGCCTCCTTCCGCTCCCGGCACTCCGGGCAGGTCTCCAGGTGCCGGTCCACCGCTTCCTTCGCTTCCTCCCCCAGGAGGTTTTCCACATAGCTGGGCAGCAAATCCCGCACCACGCCGCAGGTCAAATCATTCTTCATCACTCGCGCCTCCATTCTTGAGTTTTTCCTTGCTCCGGTAAAAGGTCACCCGGGCCCAGGTCTCCGTCCTGCCGCACACGTCCCCGATCTCCCGGAAGCTGAGGCCCCCGAAGGCCCGGAGATACACCACCTCCCGCTGGGGCTCCGGCAGATTGTGAACCAGCTTCAAAAGGTCCATCCGGCCCTCCTGTTCCAGAATGCTCTCCTCCGCCGAGGGGCCGGGGGACTCCGGCAGGTCCTCCGGTAGGACCGGGGCCTCCCGCTTTTGCTTCCGGAGGTGCTGGAACCACAGGTGCTTGGCAATCTGGCACAGCCAGACGGAGACCTTGCAGGACCCGTCAAAGCGGTCCACGGATTTGACGGCCTGGTAAAAGGTCTCCTGGGTCAGCTCCTCGGCAAGGCCGGGGTCGCGGCACTGGGCAAGGAGAAACTTATAAACCGTCTGGGCGTGCTGCTGGTAAACCTTCTGCATGTCCTCCAAGGGCCTCAGCCTCCCTTCACCGGCCCCGCCGGGCCTTTGTTTCTGTTTATATATCCCCGGGAAGGGGAAAACGTTACGGAATCTGCCACGGATTTTTTTGCAATTTTTTCCAAGGAATCGCGGGGATTGCTCCTCTTAAAACGCGGTTTTGAAAGCCCGCTTTGAAAAAAGGCCTCTGCGCAGTCCCGCGCAGAGGCCTTTTCTTATGCACTTCTTTTATGGCAAGCAGCCCTTACTGCTCCGCCATGGCCTTCGCCTCGGCGATGGCCTTCTCCTGGGCGGCGGGGGGGCAGTCCTGATAGCGGACAAAGTGGAAGGTGAAGCTGCCCCGGCTCTGGGTCATGGCCCGGAGGTCGATGGCGTAAGTACCCATCTCCGCCATGGGAACCTCGGCGGTGATAACCTGGGTGCCGTCGCCCACGGGGTCCATGCCCATGGGGGTGCCCCGGCGCTTGGAGATGTCGCCCATGACGTCGCCGGTGTAGCTCTCCGGCACCGTCACCTTCAATTCGCCGATGGGCTCCAGCAGTACGGGGTTGGCCTCCGGCATGGCGGCCTTATAGGCCAGCTGCGCCGCCGTCTTAAAGGCGATTTCCGAGGAGTCCACCGGGTGGTAGGACCCGTCGTAGAGAACCGCTTTCAGGTTCACCAGGGGATAGCCCGCCAGGGGGCCGTGGATGCAGGCCTCCCGGAGGCCCTTCTCAACCGCCGGGAAGAAGTTCCGGGGCACGGAGCCGCCGAAGACCTCCTCGGCGAAGACCATATCCTCTTCATCCGGGTTGTACTCGAACCGGACCCACACGTCGCCGAACTGGCCGGAGCCGCCGGTCTGCTTCTTGTGCCGCCCCTGCTTCTGCACGGTCTTGCGGATCTTCTCCCGGTAGGGAACCCGGGTGGGCTTCAGCTCGGCTTCCACCTTGAAACGGTCCTTCAGCTTGCTGACCAGCACGTCCATCTGCATGTCGCCCGCGCCGGAAATGACCATCTGGTGGGTTTCGGCGTTGTTCACCACGGTGAAGGTGGGGTCTTCCTCATTCAGCCGGGTAAGGCCCTGGGCAATCTTATCCTCCTGGCCCCGGGTCTTGGGCTGGATGGCCACGGAGTAGCAGGGCTCGGCGAAGGGGATGTTTTTGAGGCTGACCACCTTCCGCTCGTCGCAGAGGGTGTCCCCGGTCTTGATGTCCATTTTGGCGATGGCGCCGATGTCGCCGCAGACCAGTTCCTTGACCTCGGCGTTTTTCTTGCCCCGGATGGTGTACAGACGGCCCAGCTTCACCTTCTCGCCGGTGCGGGCGTTTACCATAAGGAGATCCGGCGTAATGGTGCCGGAGAGGACCTTGACGAAGGAGTACTTGCCGTACTGGTCGGAGATGGTCTTGAAGACAAAGGCGGTGGGCACGCCGCCGGGGGAGACGACGAATTCCTCCGTCTCGCCGTCCGCCTTGGTGGCCTTATGATAGTTGCCCTCCACGGGGTTGGGCAAGAGGTCCACGATGTTGTCCATCAGCATCAGGGAGCCCAGGCAGTTGATGGCGGAGCCGCAGAGGACGGGGAAGAGGCTCAGCTCCCGGACGCCCTGGCGCAGGCCCTGGATCATCTCGGCGTAGGTGAAGTCCTCGCCGCCGAAGAATTTTTCCATCAGCTCCTCGCTGGTCTCGGCCACGGACTCCTTGAGGGCGTCGTTGAACTCGGCGATGACATCGGCCTTGTCGGCGGGGACCTCGATTTCCACCCGCTTGAGGTTTTGCATCTCATAGGCCCGCTTGTTCAAAACGTCAATAACGCCGGTGACCTTTTTGCCGCCGTCCCAGATGGGGACCACCACGGGGGCGATCTTCTTGCCGAAGCGCTCCCGGAGGGCCTCGAAGGTAGCGTTGTAGTCGGAGTTGTCCTCGTCGGTTTTGGAGATGTAAATGAAGCGGGGCATGTTCCGCTCCTCGCAGTATTTCCACGCCTTCTCCAGGCCCACGGACACGCCGTCCTTGGCGGAGCAGACGATAATGGCGGCGTCGGCGGCCCGGAGGGCGGCCATGGCCTCTCCGGCGAAGTCAAAGGCGCCGGGAGTGTCCATAAGGTTGATGCGGCTTCCCTTGTAATCCAGGGGCGCCATGGCCAGGGAGAGGGAAATCTGGCGCTTGGTTTCCTCCGGGTCGTAATCGCAGACGGTGTTGCCGTCGGCGGCCCGGCCCATTCTATCGATGACGCCGGTCATGTAGAGCAGGCTTTCGGCCAGGGCGGTCTTGCCGCTGCCGCTGTGCCCCAGCAGACAGACGTTGCGGATGTTCTGTACAGAATAGCTCATGATTCGTTCCACTCCTTCGTTTCAGTCTTCCAATGTGGTTTGCAGGTTCTCCATCAGCTCTTTCGCCTTGGCCGCTTTTTTCTCCTCGTCGGTCTCCTCCAGCATGTCTTTCAGCGCCGAGAGGATAAAGCGCACATAGCTGTTGAATTGCTTATCGGTCATTCCCATAGCCGATGCCTCCTTTTTTGCCATTCCGGCGGGCCCTGGGGGGCCGCAAGCGTCCAATATATGAATTATACAACACCCGGCGGCAGAATACAACAGAAATTTTGGGCAAAATCACATTTATGCTTCCCCTCCAAAATGTTGATTAATAATTCGTCAATTTACATATGGAAAAAGAAGGAAGAGCCCGGCGGACAGCCGCCGGGCCCTTCCAGGTTTTCCGTTTTTTGGGAGAGCGCCTTTTATTTCTGCAGGCCCTTCACCCAAGCGCCGTATTTATCCACATTGGCCTGGGCGTCCGCCGCGTCTTTGCCCTGGGTGAGGATGTAGACCTTGATCTTCGGCTCCGTGCCGGAGGGCCGGACAATCACGCTGGTGCCGTCCTCCATCTCAAAGCGCAGCACGTTGGACCCGGAGAGCTCCATGGCGCTCTTCGCCCCGGTGGCGCAGTCGGTGACGGACCCGTCGGAGTAGTCCTTGAACTGGACCGCCTTCACGCCGGAAATCTCCGCCGGGGGATTCTCCCGGAGGCCCTTCATCAGGTTCGCCATGTCCTTCAGGCCGTCCAGGCCCGGCATGACCAGGTTGTAGGTGTGCTCGGCGTAATAGCCGTACTTCTCATACAGGCCATCCAGGGCGTCCGCCAGGGTCTTCCCCTGGTCCGCGTACCAGGCGGCCATCTCCGTCAGCAGCAGGGCGGCGGTAACGGCGTCCTTGTCCCGGACGTAGTCCCCCAGCATATAGCCGTAGCTCTCCTCATAGGAGAAGATGACCTTTCCTTCGCCGCTGTTTTCCAGCTTGTCCTTCTTCTCCGCCAGGAACTTGAAGCCGGTGAAGGTGTCGAAGCACCGGAGGCCGTTGACCTCCGCCACCTTCCGGGCCATCTCCGTGGTGACGATGGTCTTCAGAGCCACCGCCTTTTCCGGCAGGGTGCCCGCCCGCTTCTTCGCGCCGATGAGGTAGTCCAGCAGCAGCACGCCGGTCTGGTTGCCGGTGATGACCTTAAACTCGCCGTCCCTGGTGCGGACCATGATGCCCACCCGGTCGGCGTCGGGGTCCGAGCCCAGGATGAAGTCCGCGCCCTCCTTCTTGGCCAGGTCCACCGCCAGATAGAAGCCCTCGGGATTCTCCGGGTTGGGGGAGACTACGGTGGGGAAGTCCCCGTCAATGACCATCTGCTCAGGAACGCAGAGGAGGTGTTTTACTCCCAGGCGGCCCAGGGCCTCGGGAATCAGCTTGTGGCCGGTGCCGTGGAAGGGGGTATAGACCATCTTGAAGCGGTCCGCCACCTTTTCAACCGTGGCCTTGTCGTTGACCTGGGCCATGACGTTGGAGAGGAATTTCTCGTCGGTCTCGGCGCCCAGGACCTCAATCAGCCCGGCCTTGACCGCCTCGTCATAGTCCATGCGCTTGATGTCGTTGAAAATGTCAATTTCGCTCAGGCGTTTCGCGATGGCGTCGGCGTGGTGGGGGGGGAGCTGGGCGCCGTCCTGCCAATAGACCTTATAGCCGTTGTATTCCTTGGGGTTGTGGCTGGCGGTGACGTTGATGCCCGCCTGGCAGCGGTACTCCCGGACGGCAAAGCTCAGCTCCGGGGTGGGGCGGAGGGACTCGAAGATCCGCACATGGATGCCGTTGGCGGCGCAGACCCCGGCGGCGGCCCGGGCGAACTCCAGGGAGTGGTTCCGGCAGTCCATGCAGATGGCCACGCCCCGCTTCTTTCCCTCCTCGCCCTCGGCGCAGATGACGTCGGCAAAGCCCTGGGTGGCCCAGCGGATGACGTGGATGTTCATATTGTGGAGCCCTGTGTACATGGTGCCCCGGAGACCGGCGGTGCCGAATTCCAGGGGTCCGTAGAACCGGGATTCGATTTCCTTGGGGTCGTTTCGGATGGCTTCCAGCTCGGCCCGCTCCGCCTCGCTCAGGGCGGGGCTGGATAACCATTTCTCATATTCTTTCATGAAGTCCATAGCGATGCTCCTCCTTTGATGAACGTTCCTTGTTCTTTTTGATGGATTTTGACAAGGTTCGTTTCCTGACCGTCGGCAAAATTATCCATGCCGCACAAAAATATTATAAGAGAATCTCCCGGTGATGTCAAGAAGCGGTCTGACGCGGAAAAAAGCCCGTTCCAGGGAAGCCGTCCCTTTCCGCGGGCCCTTGGAGGGGTTTCCCTGTTTAAAATCCTCCGCTTATTATTAGAATATGTATTGCCATACGCTTCCTTTTCTGTTATAATAAATAAATGTTTTGTAAAATTTGAAAGAGAGGTGTTTCCTTTTTGAACTCCATTACCGACATTTGGGAGAATGTCCTGCGCCAGCTCCGGGGGACGCTCTCCGAGACCACCATCTCCACCTGGTTCGACGAGCTGAGCATCGTGGACATCAAAGGCGGCGCCTGCTACCTCCACTGCGCCAGCGATTTCAAAAGGGGATACCTGGAATCCCTGTTCCTCAACAACATCAAGGCCGCCCTCCACGACATCTTTTCCACCGACTTCGAGGTAAAGATTCTGGACGACGCGGGCCTTGTGGAGTTCCGGGGCGGCGGCGCTCCCAAGCGCCAGTCCGAGCGCTTCACTTACGCCGAGTTCACCTTCGACACCTTCGTCGTGGGCCCCTCCAACAAGCTGGCCCACGCCGCGTCCATGGCCGTTGCCGAGCACCCGGCCCAGAACTACAACCCCCTCCTCATTTACGGGGACTCGGGCCTGGGCAAGACCCACCTGCTCTACGCCATCGCCAACGTCATCCGGAAAAACGACCCCGCCTCTAAAATCGTCTACATCAAAGGAGACGAGTTCATCAACGAGTTCGTGGAGCTGGTCCGGGCCAACCGGGGCAGCGAATTCCGGGCCAAGTACCGGGAGGCGGATTTGCTGCTGGTGGACGACGTGCAGTTTGTGGCGGGAAAAGAGCAGGTGCAAAACGAGTTCTTCCACACCTTCAATACCCTCTACGAGTCCGGGCGGCAGATTGTGCTGACCTCGGACCGCCCCCCCTCTGAAATGACGCTTTTGGACGACCGGCTGCGGACCCGCTTCGAGTGGGGCCTGCTTGCCGACGTAACGCCGCCGGACTTTGAGACCCGGCTTGCCATCGTGAAGAACAAGGCGGCGCTGCTGGGCATGAATCTGCCGGACAAAATCGCCGTGCAGATTGCCCAGAAGGTCACCGCCAACGTCCGCCAGCTGGAAGGCACCGTCAACAAGGTCCTGGCCTATAAGGAGCTTTTGGACAAGGAGACGGACGAGGCCACCGTCGACCGGGCCATGCAGGACATCTTAAAGGGCAGCAACGAGTACATTCCCACGCCGGAGGGCATCTTGACCTACGTCAGCCGCTACTACCAGCTGGACGAGTCCGTGGTGAAGGGCCAGCAGCGGGTCCGCGCCGCCGTGGAGGCCCGGCAGATCTCCATGTACCTCATCCGGGTCATGACGAACCTGTCCCAGGACAACATCGGCCAGCTCTTCGACAACCGGGACCACTCCACCGTCATTCACTCCATCCGCCAGGTGGAGCAGAAGATGAAAAAAGACCCGGCCTTCGCCGAAATGGTGAAGGAATTGAAGTCCAACATCACGTCCCGGCACTGACGGATTTCCACATTTCCCGGTGGAAAGGGAAAACTTCCCTGTGGAAAAACCACCCTTCGACAAGAGGCGTGGAGAAGCGCCCTGTTTTTCAACAGAGGCTGTGGAGGCGGAAATCCTTGCCGCCGCTGGGATTCTTCTCTTTTTCCACAAAACCGCCCCCTACGACTACTTCCCCTACGTTATACTGTTTTCTTTTTTAAAAAGAGCCTTCGGGCGCAAAGGAGGTCCCCTTATGAAATTCAGCTGTGAAAAAGCTTTGCTTCAAAATGCCATCTCCGTCACCAGCCGCGCGGTCGCACAGAAAAGCTCCATTCCCGCCCTGGAGGGACTGCTGCTTCACGCCGGGGAGGACGGGCTGACCGTCTCCGGCTATAACATGCAGACCGGCATCCGGGCGAAGGTCTCCGCCGGCGTGGAGGAGAAAGGCGAAATCGTGCTCAACGCCAGACTCTTCGGCGACATCATCCGCCGGATGCCCGATGATACGGTTACCTTTATTTCCAATGAAAAATTACAGGTCCGCCTCCTCTGCGGCGACGCGGACTTTGATATCCCCGGCCTCTCCGCGGCGGATTACCCCGATCTTCCCGAGGTGGAAGACGAGTATGCCGTTTCCATGCAACGAAGGGTCCTCCGGGCCATGATTGAGGAGGTGGCCTTCGCCGTCTCCACCAACGAGAGCCGCCCGGTCCACACCGGGGCCCTCTTTGAAATCGGAGAGGGCCGCCTCACCATGGCCGCCGTGGACGGGTTCCGCCTGGCGGTGCGGAAGGAGCCCCTGGAGAAGCTGGAGGGAGGGGCCTTTTCCTTCGTGGCCCCCGGCCCCGCCCTGAACGAGGTCAAGAGCATCTGCGGCGACGTGGAGGATCTGGCGGAAATCACCCTGGGCCGGCGGCACATCCTCTTTACCGTGGGAGACGTGGAGCTTATCTGCCGCCGTCTGGAGGGGGAATTTTTGGATTACCGGAACGCCATCCCGAAAAACAACCCCATTGCCGTCACCGTGGAGGCCAAGGCCCTGATTGAGAGCATCGACCGGGTGTCCGTAGTGATTTCCGACAAGCTGAAAAGCCCGGTCCGCTGCCGGTTTGAGGAAAACCGGGTGCTTCTCTCCGCCAAGACCGGCAACGGCGAGGCCAAGGACGTGTGCCGCCTGGAAGGGGACGGCGGGGGCCTGGAAATCGGCTTTAACAACCGCTATTTGATGGAAGCCCTGCGCTACGCCCCGGCGGAGGCGGTGCGGATTGAGCTGAACACCGGCGTGTCCCCCGCCATCATCGTGCCCACGGATGACAAGGACAACTTCCTTTATATGGTCCTGCCCGTCCGGTTGAAAAGCGAGGGCTGAGGACGTATGAAAACAATCACGATTACCACGGAGTTCATCAAGCTCCAGGATCTTTTGAAATTCGCGGGGCTGGTGGAGACCGGCGGCGAGGCCAAGGAGCGCGTCCAGGCCGGGGAAGCCCTGGTCAACGGGGAGCCCTGCGTCCAGAGGGGAAAGAAAATCCGGCCCGGCGACAAGGTTTCCTTCGCTGGAGAAGTGCTGACCGTAACCTATGCAAATTGACCGCCTGGAATTGGAGGGCTTTCGGAACTACGCCCGCCAGGCGGCGGACTTCGACCCCCGGTGCAACGTCGTTTGCGGCGAGAACGCCCAGGGAAAGACGAACCTTCTGGAGGCCGTCGCCTACCTCTCCCGGGGGAAGTCCCCACGGGCGCGGACGGACCGGGAGATGATCGGCTTTCAGGAGGAGTCCGCCCGGCTGCTGGCCCGGGTCTATTCCCGGGACCGGGAATTCAAGGTCCAGGCGGATTTATTCCGGGGGAAGCGGCGGAAGCTCACCGTCAACCAGGTCCCCATAAAGACCAACGCGGCCCTGGGAGACGTGTACCACACGGTGCTGTTCCAGCCGGAGGATCTTTTCCTCATCCGGGAGGGAGCCGCCGCCCGGCGGCGCTTCCTGGATACCGCCCTGTGCCAGCTCCGGCCCCGGTACGCCGCCGCCCTGGCGGGCTACGAGCGGGCAAGGGAGCAGAAAACCCGCATTCTCCGGGACTATGACCAGCGGCCCGGCCTGCTGGAGGCCCTGCCGGAGTTCAGCGAGCAGATGGTCCGCCTGGGGGCCGTACTGGTCCAGTACCGCCATTCCTTTTGCCTCCGCCTGGCGGAAGCCGCCGCCGCCTGCCACCGGGAGTGCTCCGGGGGAAGGGAAACGCTGGAGCTCCGGTATCAGACGGTCTCCTCCGTAGAGGACCCGGGGGCGGAGATCGGGGTTTTGACGGAACAGCTCCGGCGGCATATGGAGGGCCACCGGGAGGCGGAGCTCTCTTCCCGCCTGTGCCTCTCCGGGCCCCATAAGGACGATATCCTTGTGGGCATCGACGGACGGGAGGCAAAGCAGTACGCCTCCCAGGGCCAGACCCGGACCGCCGCCCTGGCGCTGAAGCTGGCAGAGCGGGAGATATATAAAAACGCGGCGGGGGAGTACCCGGTACTGCTGCTGGACGACGTGCTCAGCGAGCTGGACCCCCGGCGGCAGGAATTCGTCCTGAACCGCATCGCGGGGGGACAGGTGTTCATCACTTGCTGCGAGGAGGATAGACTGCCCAGCCTCTTAGGGGGCAGGGTGTTTCATGTGGAACGGGGGAGGATCGTGTGATGAATCGGAAGATAACAGGCAAACGGGTTTTAATCGCCCTGCTGCTGGTCCTGCTGGTCCTGGAGGCCCGCATGGAGCTCCGCTATCCCTGCGACGAGCTTTCCGTTACCTCCACGAACACAGAGAAGATTCTCCGCCGGACACCGGAGGTTTTCATCACGGAGGAGGACAGGGCCCTGATGGCAGACTTACTGGCGGTCCCTTCGGTCCAGGCGCTTGTGGAGAGCGGGGAAACCGGAGACGTCCGCGCCTGGGAGGAACCCGCCTTGGCGGAGGCGGCGGGGAAGTACCTGGACGCAGAGAGCGCGGAATCCCTGAACGTCAGCGCTGTGTTTTCTGAGAATGAAACCGTGGTCTTCGCGGGCTGGCGGGATGAGACGAGTACCTTTTACCTCCAGGCGGGCCCGGAGGAGGGGGCGTATTACAAGCTCTATTCCCCCAAGAGGGGAAGGACCTATGAAAACTGGGACAACGAACGGGCCCAAAGAAGCGAGGTTCACCGCCGGTGGTTTGCCTGGCTCCGGGACGGCTTGTGGAAGGATGAATAGCGGCTATGTATCTGCACCTGGGACAAAACGAAATCATTCCCCAGCGACGGGTCATCGGCATCTTTGACCTGGACAAATGCAGCTATGAAAAGCGCACAAGGGACTACCTGGCCGCCGCCGAGAAGGAGGGGGTGGTGCTGGATATCTCCGGGGACCTGCCCCGGTCCTTCGTGGTCTGCGACCACCCGTATCATGAGCAGATTGTGTACCTGAGCCCCCTGAGCCCCGGAGCCCTGCGGAAGCGGGCGGAGAGCGGGAATCTGGAGTGATGGGACAGCCTATGCGGCTTTGAAGGAAAGTATTCCAATCGTTTAACGGGAGCGGGGAAAGGCGGGCTGGAGGAAAATCCTGCCTGTCCGGCCCCACAAAAGGGTGTTTCCAGCCCGGCTTTTTCCGCTCTAAAAGATAAGTTCCGTAAAGCAGCTCTCCGTTGCCGTGTGACAGGGCAAGACAAACACCGCACCGCAGAGCGGGATAAAATTCTTTTTGGTTCTTTTTCTTATAAGAAAAAGAACAGCAAAGGAGAAGTATATGGCAGACAATGAAATCTTAAATTCCACCGCGGTCGACGCGTCCAACGAGTACGACGCCTCGGAAATCCAGGTTCTGGAGGGCCTGGAGGCCGTGCGGAAGCGGCCCGGCATGTATATCGGCTCCACCTCCGCCTCGGGCCTGCACCACCTGGTATACGAAATCGTGGACAACGCCATTGACGAGGCCCTGGCGGGCTTCTGCACGGAGATCCTGGTCCAGATTAACCCCGGGGACACCATCACCGTGGTGGACAATGGCCGGGGCATCCCCGTGGACATCCAGGCCCAGACCGGAAAGCCCGCCCTGGAGGTGGTCTATACCATCCTCCACGCGGGAGGCAAGTTCGGCGGCGGGGGCTATAAGGTCTCCGGCGGCCTCCACGGCGTGGGCGCGTCGGTGGTCAACGCCCTCTCCGAGTGGCTGACGGTCCAGGTCCACAAAAACGGCGAGATATACGAGATGAAATTCTCCCGGGGCCATATTACCCAGGAGATGAAAATCGTGGGCAAAACGGACCATACCGGCACCACCGTCACCTTCAAGCCGGACCCGGAGATGTTCGAGGATACGGTTTACAGCTACGACATCCTCCACACCCGCATGCGGGAGGAGGCGTTCCTGAACGCCGGGCTGCGGATTCGGACCGTGGACCTCCGCCCCGGCAAGGAACAGCGGGACTCCATGTGCTATGAGGGGGGCATCCGGGAGTTTGTCACCTGGCTCAACAAGAGCAAGGACGCCCTCCACCCCGGGGTCATTTACATGTCCGGCCAGCGGGAGGATTCCATTGCCGAGGTAGCCTTACAGTACAACGACGGCTACAGCGAAACCATCCTCTCCTTCGCCAACAACGTCCATACCCCGGAGGGGGGCATGCACGAGGAGGGCTTCAAGCGGGCATTGACCACCGTGCTGAACAGCTACGGCAAAAAAATCAAGATGCTGAAGGACGACGAGAAGGTCTCCGGCGAGGACTGCCGGGAGGGCCTTACCTGCGTCATCTCCGTAAAGCTCACCGACGCCCAGTTTGAAGGCCAGACCAAGGCCAAGCTGGGTAACAGCGAAATCCGCACTTTGGTAAACAACATCGTGGCGGAGAAGCTGGACACCTTCCTGGAGGAGAACCCCCAGGTGGGAAGGATGATTCTGGACAAGGCCCTCACCGCCTCCCGGGCCAGGGAGGCCGCCAAGAAGGCCCGGGAATCCATCCGCCGCAAGACGGCCCTGGGCGGCGCCGCCATGCCCGACAAGCTCCGGGACTGCAACGAGAATAACCCGGAGCTGACCGAGCTCTATATCGTCGAGGGCGACTCCGCCGGAGGCTCCGCCACCCAGGGGCGGGACTCCCGCTTCCAGGCCATTCTGCCCCTTTGGGGAAAGATGCTGAACGTGGAAAAGGCCAGGGCGGACAAGGTCTATGGAAACGACAAGCTCCAGCCGGTTATCACCGCCCTGGGGGCGGGCATCGGGGAGGAGTTCGACGCCAATAAGCTCCGGTATCATAAGGTCATCATTATGGCGGATGCCGACGTGGACGGAAGCCATATCCGGACATTGCTTCTGACCTTCTTCTTCCGCTTTATGCGCCCCCTCATTGAGCAGGGCTACGTCTATTCCGCCGTGCCGCCCCTCTTTAAGCTCACCCGGGGAAAGACCACACGGGTCGCCTATGACGAACCGGAACGGGAGCGCGTTTCCGCCGAGCTCCGGGCAGGGAATCCGGGCGCCAAGGTGGAAATCAGCCGCTTCAAGGGCCTTGGCGAGATGAACCCCCACGAGCTGTGGGAGACTACCATGGACCCCGCCACCCGGACCCTGCGGCGGATTACCCTGGACGACGCGGTGAAGGCGGACGAGACCTTCACAATCCTCATGGGCGAGAAGGTGGAGCCCCGGAAGGAGTTCATCGAGAAGAACGCACAGTATGTGGTGAATCTGGACTACTGAGGAGGCGCTATGAAACAAATTGGAAGCCTGCTTTTGCTGCTGGCCCTGCTGCTGTCCGCTGCGGCGGCGTTTCAAAAGAGGAATACGAATCCGGCACACTTCTCAACCCTGAGGTGGCGTTTTCCATGTACCCCTCCCTCTATATATCCAACTTCCGCCCGGCGGAGGAAAGCGACTGGGGACTGGATTCCGTCCACCTGGCGTACGAAGCGTGTGAAACCTGATTTAAGGAAAGGCTGGGTAACAGCAGATGAGTAAAAAACCCCAATACGACCCCGAGGAAATCCGATTCCCGGACCAAAAAATCGTCGAGTCCCCCCTGGTCCCGGAGATGGAGAAATCCTATATCGACTACGCCATGAGCGTGATTGTGGGCCGGGCCCTGCCAGACGTGCGGGACGGCCTCAAGCCCGTCCACCGCCGCATCCTCTACGCCATGTACGAGGATAACCTCACCCACGACAAGCCCTTCCGCAAGTGCGCCACCGCCGTGGGCGACGTACTGGGCCGCTACCACCCCCACGGCGACCAGTCGGTTTACGACGCCCTGGTCCGCCTGGCCCAGGACTTTTCCATGCGCTATATGCTCATTGACGGACACGGCAACTTCGGCTCCGTAGACGGCGACCCCCCGGCGGCCTACCGTTACACGGAGGCCCGCCTGGCCCGCATGTCCGATGAAATGCTGCGGGAAATCGAGAAGGACACCGTGGACTGGGACCCCAACTTCGACGAAACCCGGAAGGAGCCCAAGGTCCTGCCCTCCCGGTTCCCCAACCTCCTGGTAAACGGCTCCTCCGGCATCGCCGTGGGCATGGCCACCAACATCCCGCCCCACAACCTCCGGGAGGTTATCGGGGCCGTTATCCATGTGCTGGACGACCCCGAGGCCACGCTGACGGATTTGATGCAGCACATGGAGGGCCCGGACTTCCCCACCAAGGGCATCATCATGGGCCGGTCCGGCATCCGGGCGGCCTACGCCACCGGCCGGGGCCGGGTGACCATCCGGGCGAGGCACGAGTTCGAGGAGTTCGGCCAGAACCGGACCCGCATCATCATCACGGAAATTCCCTATCAGGTCAACAAGCGGATGCTGATTAAAAACATGGCGGACCAGGTGGAGGACAAGCGGCTGGAGGGCATTTCCAACATCCAGGACGAATCCGACCGCAACGGCATGCGCATCGTCATCGAGCTGAAGCGGGACGCCAACCCCCAGGTGGTCTTAAACCGCCTCTTCGCCCAGACCCAGCTCCAGACCACCTTCGCCATCAACATGCTGGCCCTGGTGGAGGTCAACGGCAAGCTCCAGCCAAAGATTCTCTCCCTGCGGCACATCCTGGACGAGTACATCCAGCACCAGGAGCAGGTCATCGTCCGCCGAACGCGCTTCGACCTGAAAAAGGCCCAGGAGCGGGCCCATCTGCTGGAGGGATTGCTGATTGCCCAGGACCACATTGACGAGGTCATCAAGGTCATCCGCAGCAGCTATGACAACGCCAAAGAAAACCTCATGACCCGCTTCGGCCTGGACGACGTACAGGCCCAGGCCATCTGCGACATGCGGATGATCTCCCTCCAGGGCTTAAACCGGGAGAAGCTGGAAAACGAGTACAAGGAGCTGGAAGAGCGCATTGCCTACTTCCAGAAAATCCTCTCCGACGAGACCCTGGTCCGCCAGATTCTGAAAGAGGAGCTCACCGCCATCGCCGGGAAGTACGGCGACGAACGAATGACGGAAATCCAGGACGTGGAGGACGAAATCGACATCGAGGACCTCATCGAGGAAGAGCAGTGCGTCTTCACCCTGACCCAGGCGGGGTATATCAAGCGGACCCCCGTCAGCGAGTACACCGCCCAGTCCAAGGGCGGCATGGGCAAGAAGGGCATCACCACCCGGGAGGAGGACGCGGTGGCGGACGTGTTCACCGCCTCCACCCACGACTATATCCTCTTCTTCACGGACACCGGAAAGGTCTACCGGAAGAAGGGCTACCAGATTCCCGTCTCCGGCAAAACCGCCAAGGGGACCAACATCGTCAACATCCTCCAGGTGGAGCAGGGGGAGAAGGTCCAGGCCATGGTCCATACCCGGTCCATAGAGGACGACGGCCGCTTCCTCTTCATGGTCACCCGGAACGGCGTGGTGAAGCGCCTGCCGGCGGGCAGCCTGAAAAACCTCCGCAACAACGGCATCCGGGCCCTGAGCATGACGGAGGACGACCGGCTCATTACCGTCCGGGAGACGGACGGGGAGCAGAATATCCTCATCGCCACCCACGACGGGATGGCCGTCTGCTTCCACGAGGACGACGTGCGCCCCATGGGCCGGACCGCCGTGGGCGTGCTTGGCATCAAGCTCCGGGAAGGGGACTACGTGGTGGGCGCCGCCCGGGCCCAAAGCGGCAAGGCCGTCCTCACCATCACGGAAAAGGGCTACGGCAAGCGGACGCCGGTGGAGGAGTACCGGATAACAAAGCGGAACGCCTACGGCATCAAGAACTATATGCTGACGGAGAAAACCGGGCAGGTGGTCGGCATCAAGGTGGTGGACGGGTCCGAGGATCTGCTGCTGGTGACGGAGGCGGGCATCCTAATCCGCACGCCGGTGGAGGCCATCAAGCAGTGCGGCCGGTCCACCCAGGGGGTGATCGTCATGCGGTTCAAGGAAGAAGGGGACCGGGTGATTTCCATGGCCCTGGCGGACCGGGAGGAAGCGCCCGCTTCCGGAGAGACGCCCTCTTCTGAGGAGACGGTATAAGCGCCTATGAAGACGGTTACGATCTACACCGACGGGGCCTGCTCCGGGAACCCCGGCCCCGGGGGCTGGGGGGCCATTTTGATGTACGGGGAGCACAAAAAGGAGCTCTCCGGCGGAGAGGCCCAGACCACCAACAACCGCATGGAGCTCACCGCCGTCATCACCGCCCTGGAGGCCCTGCGGGAGCCCTGCGTGGTAGAGCTGTGGTCCGACAGCAAATACGTCATCGACGGGCTCAGCAAGGGCTGGGCCAAGGGCTGGCGGGCCAGGGGCTGGGTGAAAGGCGACAAAAAGCCCGCCCTGAACCCGGACCTCTGGGGCCGCCTGCTGGACCTGGCGGAGACTCACACCCTGCGCTACCACTGGGTGAAGGGCCACGCGGAGAACGAATTCAACAACCGCTGCGACGAAATGGCCGTGGCGGAAAGCCGGAAATTCAAGTGAGGCTTTAGGCCTTGTTTGAAAAAAGGCAGAACGCCGTCTTTGGGCATCTTTTTCCGCCAGGACTGCGTTGATTGGACTTGAAATCCGTCAGGATTCCTGCGTCCAATCGCCTTGCCTGGCAAAAAAATATGCCCCAATCCGGCACTCCGCCAATTTTCAAACAAGGCCTAACATTCATAAACTGTTTACAGGAATCTCATAATTTTGCAAAAAGTTTTGGGTACAGTAAGAATCAGCAAAGGGTACTCCCAGCCCGATGCGTTTTCTCCCTCCTAAAATAAACACACACGGAAGACGGGCCGCTCTGCGGCCCGTTTTTCGTTTTCGCAAAGCAAAATCTCTTATCAAAAGGGAAATTCCTGCCGATGAACTATTCGTAAAGGAATACAAATTTATGGTAAAGGAGTACGAAAAAAGGAGACGCGCAAAAAATGAGGCTGCAAGCATATGATTCGGCTTTTGTGAACCGGGCAGGGGGGGCGGACCGGAACGCCGCGCCCTATGACGGGGCGGGAAGGGCCGGAGGGAAAACGGCCTTCGCCGGGTATCTGGATGTGGAGCGCCAGAGGCAAAAGATGCGGGAGCTGCCGCCGGGCGGGACGCTGGACTCCGTCTACATGCAGTTCATGGAGGACTACCGGGCCTGGAAGGCCGGGCAGCCGGAGGACGCCCTGCCGGATTCCCAGGGCTGGACGGAGGAGAACCTGGCGTTTCTCCGGGAGCGTTACGCCGGGGACCTGTCCGCCTTTGAAATCTACGACGCGCTGGATACCATGAAGCAGCTGGGCATCCTCAGCGAAAAGGGCCTGCGCTGTGCCGAGGGCACCACGCTGATCGCAATCGAAATGAAAGCCGGAATCGTGGAGACTTCTGCGGGCCCGGATTCCAAAGCCGCGTGGCTTCACGGCTTTGACGAGGCCCCCATGGTGGGCTTCCGCAGTCTGGAGGACATCCTCTCTTGGGCAAAGGACTTTCGGGAGGAAGATCACCCGGATTTCATCACCGGAGCCGAGGCCATGGCCCGGGGCTGGATTTAAGGCGGAAGGAGAGGACGGAACATGGATGCTGGAGTCAAATACATTGTCAATAACACCGGAATTCCCACCTCGGAATGGGGAAAGTACAAGCCCGCGGGCGTGAACCCGGACGGGCCTTCGGTGGACTTTTCGGACCTTCTTTCCGGCAGGAACCAGGAGATCGTCTCTAATCTCACCGATGGAGCGAGGAAGACCTTGCAGCGGCTGAAAAGCAATCCCAATTCCATTTCCAAGATGGAGTGGATGGACCTGATGCACGAGCTGAACGCCATGGGGGCCGTCAGCGACACGGATTATACCTGGACGCGGGTAGATTTCCATCTTATACCTTTGGGGGATAAAGAGAATCCGTTTCCGCTGTCGAAAGACATGCGGGAGACGCTGCTGAGCGGCGGCAGCCAGTGGTCGGGAAATCCCTTGAACCACCTGGACCAGTGGGCCTTTTCCCTGAAAAAATGGGGCACGGAGCTGTCCTGGGAGCGGAATTTCGACGGGAGTCCCAAATACAAGGACCTCTCCCCGATTTACGATCAGGCCTCCGCCTGCGGCCGGGTGTCCAACCTGATCAAGGGCCTGCTGGCGGCGGATATCTTTGCCTCCCGGTGAGGGGGGCGGCTTTGCTTTCATAAACGGCGGGACGGCGCAAGGCCGTCCCGCTTTTTTGTCCCCCCTTGCTAAACCCGGACAAACAGTATAAAATAGATCCGTCAACAATTCCATACGGGAGGTTCAAAGTATGAAGGACGGATTCATCTCCGTGGCCTGCGGCGCGCCCAAGCTGCGCCTGGCGGACTGTGCCTACAACGCCGAACAGAGCTTTCAAATGATGCGCTCCGCCGAGAAGGCGGGGGTCAAGGTCCTGGTCCTGCCGGAGCTGGGGCTGACGGGCTACACCTGCGGCGATCTCTTCTATCAGGAGGCCCTCCTGCGGGAGGCGGAGGAGGGATTGAAAACCGTGCTGGAGGCCACGCGGAACCTGGAAGTGGTGGCGGCGGTGGGAATGCCCCTGCGGGTCCATAACGAATTGTATAATTGCGCCGTTATAATACAAAAAGGGAGGATTCTGGGCGTGGTTCCCAAGACCCATCTGCCCAATTACGGCGAGTTTTACGAAAAGCGCTGGTTCGCCCCGGCCCCGGCAGAGGCGGAGAGCCTGCCCCTGCTGGGCCAGGAGTTCGTCCCCTTCGGGGCGGGCCAGGTCTTCCGGTGCGAAAACGTGCCGGGCCTGGTGCTGGGCTTTGAGATCTGCGAGGACCTCTGGTCCCCGGACTCCCCCTCCGTCCGGATGGCCAAGGACGGGGCCGCCATCATCGGCAATCTCTCCGCCAGCAACGACGTGGTGGGCAAGGACGCCTACCGCCGCCAGCTGGTGACCATGCAGAGCGCCAAGCTCCTCTGCGGCTATGTCTACGCCAGCGCCGGGGCGGGGGAGTCCACTTCGGATCTGGTCTTTGGGGCCCACCAGATGATTGCGGAAAACGGGGCCCTGCTTGCGGAGCGCCGCTTTGAGGGGGGGCTGCTGGTGTCGGAAATCGACGTTCAGCGCCTGGCCTGCGAGCGCCGGCGGACCCAGTCCCTGGGGGAGGGCTCCGGAAACGAGGGGTGCGGGGAGACCTTCACCCTGACGGAGGGCAAAACCAAGCTCACCCGCCACGTCTCCCCCATGCCCTTCGTCCCCGAGGGGAGAGAAGACCGGGACGAGCGGTGCCGGGAAATCCTCCTCCTGGCCTCCCTGGGCCTTAGGCGGCGCTTGGAGCACACCGGGGCGAAGTGCGCCGTGGTGGGCCTCTCCGGCGGGCTGGACTCCACCCTGGCGGTGCTGATTACCGGCCTTGCCATGAAGATGATGGACCGGCCCCTGTCGGACATCATCGCCGTTACCATGCCGTGCTTTGGCACCACGGACCGGACGCGGAACAACGCCGTCCTCCTGGCGGAGCAGATGGGGGCCGCCCTGCGGACCGTGGACATCTCCCAGAGCGTCCGCAGCCACTTCCGGGACATCGGCCACGACCCGGAGGACCATTCCGTCACCTATGAAAACGCCCAGGCCCGGGAGCGGACCCAGGTGCTCATGGACATCGCCAATGAGCACGGCGGCCTGGTCATCGGCACCGGGGACCTCAGCGAGCTGGCCCTGGGCTGGTGCACCTACAACGGGGATCACATGAGCATGTATGGGGTCAACGCCTCCATCCCCAAGACCCTGGTGCGGCATTTGGTGGGCTACCTCTCCCGGGACGGGGAGGAGCCGGAGCTCCACGACGTGCTGGAGGACATCCTGGATACCCCCGTCTCCCCGGAGCTTCTGCCCGCCGTGAAGGGGGAAATCTCCCAGCGGACGGAGGACCTGGTGGGGCCCTATGAGCTTCACGACTTTTTCCTGTATTATATCATCCGCTGGGGCTTTGCCCCGGGGAAGGTCTTCCGCCTGGCCCAGCACGCCCTGGGGCGGAAGTACAGCCGGGAGGTCATCCTGAAATGGCTGAAGTCCTTCTACCGCCGCTTCTTCACCCAGCAGTTCAAGCGGAACTGCCTTCCCGACGGGCCGAAGATCGGCACCGTGTCCCTGTCTCCCCGGGGCGACTGGAGAATGCCCAGCGACGCGCAGGCCGCCGTGTGGCTGGCGGAAGCGGAGGCGTTGAAATGAGAGAAAATGAGAAGCCAGTCGCCCATAAGGGGCCCCCGCTCGAACCCAGCGAAGCGGTTCGAGTGGGGAGAGGAGGAAGGAATGGAGCGTGCGGAGTCCTCGCCGGAAGGCGGGGACGGAGCAGAGCGGAATTTCTTCCGACGAGGCGGATGCCCAGCGACGCGCAGGCCGCCGTGTGGCTGGCGGAAGTGGAGGCTTTGACATGAAAAAGCTGCTGTGTGCCGCCCTGCTCTTCATGCTCCTCCTCACCGGCTGCGGCGGGAAGACGGTGCCCCCGCCCCCGGAGGAGCCGGACATCCCCCCGGCGGAGGCCCCGGAGGCCCCGCCGGAGGAGCCACAGGAGCCGGAACCCCCGGAGGACCCTGAGGAGGCCGCGCTGCTGGCCCTTTTGGAGGACATGACCCTGGAGGAGAAGACGGGCCAGCTCTTTTTCGTCCGCTGTCCGGCGGAAAACGCCCTGGAGGACGTGACCACCTATCACCTGGGGGGCTACCTTCTCTTCAGCCGGGACACCCAGGACAAAACCGCCAACGATTTGATTCAGACCATCGCCTCCTGGCAGACCCAGGCGGTAGAATACGATACCGGAATCCCGATGCTCATCGGCGTGGACGAGGAGGGGGGAACGGTGGTCCGGGTCAGCTCCAACCCCCATTTGCGGAGCAAAAAGTTCTCCAGCCCCGGCAAGCTCTGGAAGCAGGGCTTGGACGCTCTGCTCCGAGAGACCCGGGAGAAGTCCATCCTTCTGAAGAGCTTGGGTTTCAATGTGAACCTGGCTCCGGTGGCGGACGTGTCCACCAACTCCGGCGACTTCATCTATGATCGGACCACCGGCATGGACGCGGAGGAGACTGCGGATTATACCGCCCGGGTGACGGAGGCCCAGTCCTTCTATGGCCTGGGCAGCGTCTTGAAGCACTTCCCCGGCTATGGGAACAACAAAGATACTCACACCGGCGTGGCCGTGGATGAACGGTCTATGGAGAAGTTTCTGGAGCAGGATTTTCTCCCCTTTCAGGCGGGTATCGCTGTGGAGGAGACGGTCTGGCCCTCCGGTGAGCTCCGCCGCCTCCGGCCCGCCGTGCTGGTGAGCCACAACATCGTAAACTGCATGGACCCGAATCTCCCCGCCTCTCTCTCGCCGGAGGTCCACCGGATTCTCCGGGAGGACCTGGGCTTTGACGGCGTGGTCATGACGGACGATTTGGCCATGGACGCGGTCAGCGCCTACGCGGCGGGCGGGAACGTGGCGGTGATGTCCATTCAGGCGGGAAATGACCTGGTGGTCACCACGGACTACCGGACCCAGATTCCCCGGGTCATCCAGGCCGTGAGGGACGGCGCGCTGGAGGAGGAGGCCGTGGACGCGGCCTGCCTCCGGGTGCTCCGGTGGAAGCTGGAGCTGGGCCTTTTGGAGCGGACGGAGGAGGGGACCTTGAGGCCCGCCCTCTGACGGGGATACGCCGCCCAGGTTCTGGCGGCGTTCCTGATTCTCCCGGCGGAGCCGGTGTGGAGGGCCGTCACGGACACGATGTTATAAAGAAAGGCGAATTTGAACATGGAAACCCAAAAGCTCTACTATCAGGACCCCTATCTCCGGGAGTTCCCCGCCACGGTCCTCTCCTGCGAGTCCGCCGGGGAGGCCTGGAAGGTGGTCCTGGACCAGACGGCCTTCTACCCCGAGGGGGGCGGCCAGCCCGCCGACCACGGCGTTTTGAAAACCGCCGGAGGGGAAATCGCCGTCACCGACGTCCATGAAAAAAACGGCGCGGTGGTCCACACCTGCGCCGCTCCGGCGGAACCCGGCACGGTGGTCACCGGGGTTTTGGACTGGGCCCGCCGCTTTGACCACATGCAGCAGCACTCCGGGGAGCACATCCTCAGCGGCATCCTCTGCCGGCTGTATGACTGCGACAACGTGGGCTTCCACCTGGGGGCGGAGGCCGTCACCATCGACTACAACGCGGACATCACCTGGGAACAGGCCCTGGAGGCGGAGTGGCTGGCGAACGAGGCCATATGGGCGGACCGGGAAACCGAAATTTTCTACCCCTCTCCTCAGGAGCTGGCGGCTCTGGACTACCGGAGCAAGAAGGAGCTCACCGGCCAGGTCCGCATTGTGGAGTTCCCGGAGGCGGATCGCTGCGCCTGCTGCGGCACCCATGTGGAGCGGGCGGGCCAGGCGGGCCTGGTTAAGGTCCTCTCCTGCCAGAAGTTCCGGGAGGGGGTCCGCATGGAAATCCTCTGCGGGGCCCGGGCTTTGCGGTATCTCTCCGGAACCTATGACCAGGCCCGGGCCGTGAGCCGGCGGCTCAGCGTAAAGCCCCTGGAGATCCAGGGGGCGGTGGAGCGGCTGGAAGAAGAGCTTTCCGCCGCCAAGGAGCGCATGGCGGACTTAGAGCAGACGGCCTTCGCCGCCCTGGCCGCCGGGCAGGCGGGGCGGGGGGACGTGGTGCTGTTCCAGTCTCCCATGCGCCCGGACAGCCTCCGCCGTCTGGCGGACGCGGTGGGGAAGTCCTGCGGCGGACTGGCGGCGGTGTTCTCCGGCGAGGGGGCGAAGTGGAGCTACGCCCTGGTCCGGGGAGACGGGGGGGACATCGCCCCCCTGGTGAAGGAGCTGAACGAAACTCTCCATGGCCGGGGCGGAGGCCGGAACGGCTTTGCCCAGGGCAGCGTCCAGGCGGGACGGGGGGAGATTGAAGCGTTTTTCAGGAGGTGACGAAATGCGCTATCTGCTGGCCGAGTGGACCCACCAGGAGGAGGACGAGCCCTATCTCATTTATTCCGAAATGGACGAAGAGCGCCGGGAGACCCGCCGGGTGGAGTTCTACCGGAACGGAATTACCTTTTCCTACGGCGGGGAGCGGGGAAACGAGGGGGCCCTGCGGCAGCAGCCCTTCCCGGAGGACCTCCGGGACCTTCAGACCCCGGAGGGGGAGCTCTCCGCCCGGGAGATTTCCCCGGGGCTGTTCTATGAGATTTGGAACCAGGCCCAGGAGCGCCCCGACGGGTTTATGGGGATGTTTTTCTGAGCATGTTTGATAGTGAGAAGAATAAAGAAGAAGGGCGGACCCATGGGTCCGCCCTTCTTCCGTCATGATAAAGTTTCCGGTAAAAGAGAAAGCCATCTTTGTGGGGCCTGACCCCCAGGTCAGGCCATTCCCTCAATGATTGCCCTTTTCCCGATAGAACACCCTGTAGGGGCGGACCTATGTGCCCGCCCTTTTCCCGTTTTCCTCATGTCCCCGGGGGCAGGTTCATCTCCTCCGTAATGTACCGCTTCCCATACACCGCGTCATACACCACCGCGTCCCGGAGCTCCAGCAGTTCCAGGGCCTCGGGGGAGAGGCCCGCCTCCTCCCGGGAGAAGCTGGCCTTTCCCTCTCCGTCCACAAAATAGAGGTCCGTCTGGGTCAAACAGACCTCGCCGACCATCTCCAGCAGGGCCCAGTACCGGCTGACGGGCCGCCCCGTCAGCTCCAGCAGCTGGGGCCCCAGGGCGGTGATGCTGCTGTCCCTCCGGCTTCCGGCCAAATCCCCCAGCAGCGCCGGGTCGTTGGCCCAAATCAGGTAGTCCGTAGAGTACAGGTCGTTGATTTCCTCCTCGGTCCAGTTCAGCGTGTCGTTCTCCGGGCACAGGCCCAGGAGCGTATACACCGTATCCCCGCCGGGCATGAACAGATTGGGCCGGTGGTCCCCGAAAAAGACCACAATCGTGGGCTCCTCACTCTCCCGCAGGGCCGCCGTCAGCTCTCCCAATGCCTGGTCCGCCCGGGTTATCCCCTCCAGCATCACCCGGATGATGTCCCGCTGGGCGGGGGTGAAGTCCGGGGCGACCAGGGGAATCTGGCATTCATAGTTGAATTTCTGAGGCTCGAAGGGCTGGTGGTTCTCCATGGTGATGCCGAAAAGGAAGGCCCGCTTCCCGCTCTCGTTCACCGCCTTCATCCGTTCCAGCATCCCCTGGAAGAAGTAGCCGTCCCGCATGTAGAACCCGCCGTAGGCCCCGTCCGCCCGCTCAATGCCCATTTGTTGAATATCGTCGGAAAAATACAAATCGTTGAAGCCCAGCAGGGGATAGGTCACCGTCCGGTTATACAATGTGTTATCATAAGCGTGGAGCATTTCAGCAGTGTAATCACCGGATTTCGTGAATTGCTCCGCCAGGGCGTCAAAGCGCTCGTAAACCGCCTCGTCCTGGAAGCAGATGTTCGTCCCCGGCGGCAGGTCCAGGGCGTTCAGTCCATAGAGCATGGGAATCTCCAGATACCCGGTGCCATAGCCCAGGTAATGGCTGTGGAAGGTCCCGCTGACGCTCTCCGCCTCCAGGGCGTGAAAGTTCTCCAGGGGGTCCCCCTCGTATTGGAGAACCGGGAGGCGGGTGAGGTCATAAAAGGACTCGGAGAGGATAAAGAGGACGTTCGGCCTGGCCTCCGGCTCCTGCCGGGGGGCGGTGAGCTGGTCAATGCGCGCCAGCATGTCCAGCATGAAGTCCTCATCATACCCCTCCGGCGGGGTTTTAGGCTGGGGAAACGCGTCCCGCCAGAGACTGAGGGTCAGGCCGTGGAGGCTGTGGTTCTCCGCCGGGTCCATCCGGGTGTAAAAATCCACCCCCAGCCAGCTCCCCACGGCCCGGGTCCCGGTGCCGGTGAGGAGAATCCCCGCCAGGGTCAAAGAGCAAAGGCAGCACCGTCCCCGGGCGGTCCCCTCCAGGGCGGTGAGCCGCCGGGTCAGCAGCAGAAGGAGGACGCAGAACAAAAGACCCGCCGCTGCCAGATAGAAGTCCTCCGGCGGCGTCAAATCCCCCGCCAGGCCCGCCACGTTTCCCGCCTGCTTCGCAAGGCCGAAGTCCGCCAGCTCCAGAGGCGTTCCGTTGATGGCGTTTTTGAAGTAGTCCACCAGGGCCAGAATCAGCCCCAGGGCCCCCGCCGGCAGGGCGGCCAGCCACAGCCGCCCCGTCAGGGACCCCAGGACCCAGACGGGCGCGGCCCAGAGCAGGGCGGTCATCAGCAGATGGCCGGGGTAGTCCAGGGCCCACTCCGCCACGCCGGGGAGGGTGCCGGTGGAAATCCACTGCATGGCCCCGGCAACCGCCAGCCCCATGCAGAGCCCGGCGGCGGCGAAGAGGACGCACCGGAGCCAGAGGGGCCCCAGGGGGCCTTTTTGTTTTTTAGAGAGCGTATGTCGTTTCATAGTAAAAGTAGGGGCGGGCCTTCGCGCCCGCCCGCTGGTCTGATGGTTTCGTGGTGGGTTGAGGGGCCGGGACCAAGCCCGGTCCCCGGGTGAAAACACAGGGGCTTAATACGCCAGCTTCTCGGTGAGGTAGGCCTTCAGCTCGCTGATGGGAATGCGGACCTGGGCCATGGAATCCCGCTCCCGGACGGTGACGCAGTTGTCCCCGGCTTTTTCCCCGTCGCCCACGGTGTCGAAGTCCACGGTGACGCAGTAGGGGGTGCCGATTTCGTCCTCCCGGCGGTAGCGCTTGCCGATGGAGCCGGTCTCGTCGAAGTCCACCATCCAGTCCTTGGAGAGCTCCTGCTGAATCTCCTGGGCCTTGGCGCTGAGCTTCTTGGAAAGGGGCAGGACAGCCGCCTTGAAGGGGGCGATGGCGGGATGGAAGCGCATGACGGTGCGCACGTCGTTCTTGGCCTCGTCCACCACTTCCTCGTCATAGGCCTCCACCAGCAGGGCCAGGGTCATCCGGTCCGCGCCGAGAGACGGCTCGATGACGTAGGGGATATAGTGCTCGTTCTTCTCCTGGTCGAAGTAGGTGAGGTCCTGGCCGGAGTGCTTCTGGTGCTGGCCCAGGTCATAGTCGGTGCGGTCCGCCACGCCCCACAGCTCGCCCCAGCCGAAGGGGAAGAGGTATTCGAAGTCCGTGGTGGCCTTGGAGTAGAAGGCCAGCTCCTCGGGCTCGTGGTCCCGGAGGCGGAGGTTTTCCTCCTTCACGTTCAGGCCAATCAGCCAGTCGTGGCAGTAGGTCCGCCAGTACTGGAACCACTCCAGATCCGTGTCGGGCTTGCAGAAGAATTCCAGCTCCATCTGCTCAAACTCCCGGATGCGGAAGATGAAGTTGCCCGGGGTAATCTCGTTGCGGAAGCTCTTGCCCACCTGGCACACGCCGAAGGGGAGCTTCCGCCGGGTGGTCCGCTGGATGGCGGGGAAGTTGACAAAGATGCCCTGGGCGGTCTCGGGCCGGAGGTAGACCTCGTTGGCGGAATCCTCGGTGACGCCCTGGTGGGTTTTGAACATGAGGTTAAAGCGGCGGATGTCGGTGAAGTCGTGCTTGCCGCAGCCGGGGCAGGGGACCTGCTTTTCCCGGATGAAGGCCACCAAATCCTCCTGGCTCATGGCCTCCACGTTCACGTCCAGGCCGTTTTCCTGGACGAAGCCCTCCACCAGCTTGTCGGCCCGGTGGCGCATTTTGCAGGCCTTGCAGTCGATGAGGGGGTCGTTGAAGGTGGAGACGTGGCCGGAGGCCACCCAGACCTGGGGGTTCATGAGGATGGCGGCGTCCAGACCCACGTTGTAGGGGTTTTCCTGGACGAACTTTTTCCACCAGGCCCGCTTCACGTTGTTCTTGAGCTCCACGCCCAAGGGGCCGTAGTCCCAGCTGTTGGCAAGGCCGCCGTAAATTTCGCTGCCGGGGAAGACGAAGCCCCGGCCCTTGCAGAGGGCGACGATTTTTTCCATGGATTTCTGCTTGTTGTCCATTGCGATTCACTCCTTAAACATAAAATGCCCCGAGCCTTCGCTGGCTCAGGGCGAACTTGAAAAAGTCCGTGGTTCCACCTGAATTCCCCCTTGCGGGGGCACTCTGCCCGGTAACGGCGGGGGACCGGCGGGGCATTGCCTCCCCGCGGCGAAGGGGCGCCAAGCGTTTCCCCTCCCGGGAGGGCTTACACCGAACCGCCCTCTCTCTTTGCCGGGGTGGGGGAGGCTTTTCCCCTTCATGCCTTTGACACAAATGACACTGTATCATGTTTTGGGTGGGTTGTCAAGGGGCCCTGTGAGGGCGGGCCGTCTTGTTTTTGGGCTCAAAAACACCGCCGGAGGGATCAGCAGGGGCAGGCACCCGTAAATCCCCGGAATGCTCCACCGGCCCACGCACCACCAGCCCCAGGCGGCCCCCAGGTGGAAGCACAGCAGGGTCCCGCCGTAGAACCGGAGCTTTCGCAGCTGCTCCGGGTCATGGCCGCAGAGGTATTCCGTGGCCCCTTCGGTGAACTGGCGGAGGTTGTTGGTGGAGAAGATGGTGGCGCAGTTGTATCCCGCCGCCTGGGAATAGGCCACCCACTGCACCGCCGTGGCGAGGAACATGGGGTAAAGGGCCAGGATGGGGTCCGTCTCCGCGGGAATCCGGGCCAGCGCCAGGCAGGCGGAAAGGTCGGCGCCCACGGCGGCCCAGCGGAGCAGGGCGGTTTTCCCCGCCCGCCGGAGCAGCACCGCCAGGACGATACCGGCTATGTAGCACGCCGTGGCCCCCAGCCGGACCAGGACGGGACCCCAGGTCCCGTCCAGGCCGGACACTACTAGATAAATAAGGTTGGAGGTTTCGGAGGAGCCGAAGGTTCCGCCCCGGGTCAGCAGGGCATAGACGCCGAAAAAGCCGCCCACTGCCGCCATGGCGTGATGGGCCCGGGTTTCCTGATGGAGGTCCACGGGTTATTCCTCCACCTTCACCAGCGCGATGTGCAGCTCGTCCAGCTGCTTCGCCGTCACCTCGCCGGGGGCGCTCATCATGATGTCTGCGGCGTTTTTGTTCATGGGGAAGGGGATGATTTCCCGGATGGAGTCCTCGCCCGCCAGCAGCATGACCATCCGGTCCACTCCCGGGGCGATGCCCGCGTGGGGCGGCGCGCCGTAGGTGAAGGCGTTGTACATGGCGGGGAACTTGGCCTTTACGTCCTCCTCGCCCAGGCGGACCATCTCAAAGGCCTTTACCATAATCTCCGGGTCGTGGTTCCGCACCGCGCCGGAGCTCAGTTCCACGCCGTTGCACACCAGGTCGTACTGGTCTGCCCGAATGTCCAGGGGGTCCAGCTTGCCCTGCTCCGCCAGCATCAGGGGTTCCAGTCCGCCATTGGGCATGGAGAACGGATTGTGGCAGAACTCCAGCTCCCCGGATTCTTCGCCGATCTCGTACATGGGGAAATCCACAATCCAGCAGAAGGCGTACTGTTCACGGTCCATGTGTCCCGGCACCGCCGCCCCCAGGGTCTTTACCAGCACGCCCGCGGTCTTCCAGGCGGCGGTCTGCTTCCCGGCGGCCAGGGCCACGAAGTCGTTGGGCTTCAGGTTCAGGGCGGAGATCACTTCATCCCTGATGGGCTGGACGAACTTAGCGATGCCGCCCACGATCTCGCCGTTTTCGTCCAGGCGGAACCAGTAGGGCTTTCCGCCGGAGACCACTTCCACCTCCGCCAGGGTCTTGTCAATGAACTTCCGAGTCTCGTGGAAATCGCTGACCACCACGGCCTTGATGGTAAGAACGCCCTCGGAGGCCTGCCGTTCCCTGGTGTCGAAGGGCCCGAAGCCGCAGTCATAGAGGGCGGCGGGAGCGTCCTTCACCCGCAGGTCAATGCGCAGATCCGGCTTGTCGGTGCCGAAGTTCTCCATGGCATCCAGATAGGTAATGCGCTGGAAGGGAGCGGAGCTGGCCCGGTTATACGTTCCGTACCTGGCAAAGATGGGGGGCAGCACGTCCTCGATGACGGCGAACACGTCCTCCTGGGTGGCGAAGGCCATTTCCATATCCAGCTGGTAGAATTCGCCGGGGGAGCGGTCCGCCCGGGCGTCCTCGTCCCGGAAGCAGGGGGCAATCTGGAAATAGCGGTCAAAGCCGGAGGTCATGAGGAGCTGCTTGAACTGCTGGGGGGCCTGGGGCAGGGCGTAGAACTTTCCGGGGTGGTTCCGGGCGGGGACCAGGTAGTCCCGGGCCCCCTCGGGGGAGGAGGCGGTCAAAATCGGCGTGGTGATTTCCAAAAAGCCGTGGTCCGTCATGGCCTGGCGGATGGCGGAGACCACCTGGCAGCGAAGGACGATGTTGCTTTTTACTTCCGGGTTCCGCAGGTCCAGATAGCGGTACTTGAGGCGCTGGGCCTCGTCGGCCTCCCGGCTGCGGTTCACCTGGAAGGGCAGCTCGTTGTGGCGGCAGCGGCCCAGGACCTCCATTTTTGTGGGAACGACTTCGATATCGCCGGTGGGCAGCTTGGGGTTTTTGCTGGCCCGCTCCCGGACGGTCCCCTCCACGGAGATGGTGGATTCCTTGTTGACGGCCTTGAACTGGGCCACCATCTCAGGAGTTTCGGCCACAATCTGGGTGGTGCCGTAAAAGTCCCGGAGGACGATGAAGGCCAGCTCGGCGCCGACCTCCCGGATGTTTTCCATCCAGCCGGAGAGTTTGACCTGCTTACCGGCGTCGGTCAGACGAAGTTCTCCACAGGTGTGGGTGCGGTTTTGTACCATGATGGTTCCTCTTTTCTATTACAAAATGGAATAATTATATAGTAAGCTGCGGATTGTACTCAACCGCCCGAAGGGCGGGAATAAGCCCTGTCATCCCCGGACGACAAACCCCTGATTCCGGGCGTCCAGCCCCGCCTTGATGCGGTAGATCGTCGCCTTGGGGTCCAGCTTCGTCTGCTCCCCGGTGGCCATGTCCTTGCAGGCCACCACGCCGGATTGAATCTCATCCTCGCCGAGGAAAATCACATAGGGAATCCCCAGCTTGTCCGCGTAGGAAATCTTCTGCTTGAACTTCTTTTCCTCACAGTGGAGCTGGGCCCGGATGCCGCTTGCCCGAAGCTCCGTGGCGAAGGCAATGGCGGCGGACAAATCCTCCGTCATGGGCAGAATCAGCACATCCGCCGGAGCGGTGGGAAGCTCCGGATTCAGCATCCCCTGTTCCCCCAGGACGTAAAAGAGGCGGGTCAATCCAATGGAAATTCCCACTCCAGGAAGTTGTTTATCTGTGTAATATTCCGCTAAGTTATCATACCGCCCGCCGGAACAGACGGACCCAATCTCCGGATGGTCCAAAAGCACCGTCTCATACACCGTCCCGGTGTAGTAGTCCAGCCCCCGGGCAATGGTCAAATCCACGGCGAAGTTCTCCGCCGGAACGCCGAAGGCGCCCAGGTGCTTCACAACGGTCCTCAGCTCCTCCAGACCCTGGTCAAAGACCTCGTTCCGGCCCCGGCGGGCCTCCAGGGCGGAGAGGATTTCCTCCGTGCCTCCGGTGATGGCGATGAAGTCCAGGATTTCCTGGGCGCTCTCCGGGCGGACGCCCAGGTCGCTGGTGAGAATCTCCCGGACCTTCTCCGGGCCGATCTTCTCCAGCTTGTCCACCGTCCGCATGATATCCCCGGCCTTGTCCGAGAGGTCCAGGGACGCGTAAAAGCCGTTGAGGATCTTCCGGTTGTTCACCCGGATGCGGAAGCGCTTGAGCCCCAGGGCGGAGAAGGTCTTGTAGATGATGGCGGGAATCTCCGCCTCGTTGAGGATGGACAGCTTCCCGTCCCCAATCACGTCGATGTCCGCCTGGTAGAACTCCCGGAAGCGGCCCCGCTGGGCCCGCTCGCCCCGGTAGACCTTGCCGATTTGGAAGCGGCGGAAGGGGAAGGTCAGGTCGTTGTAGTGCAGGGCCACGTATTTCGCCAGGGGGACTGTCAGGTCGAAGCGGAGGGAGAGGTCCGCGTCCCCCTTCTGGAAGCGGTAAATCTGCTTCTCCGTCTCGCCGCCGCCCTTGGCAAGCAGCACCTCGCTGGACTCGATGACCGGGGTGTCCAGGGGGGTGAAGCCATAGAGGCTGTAAGTCTCCCGGAGGATTTCCATGATGCGCTCCATCTGCCGCTGAGGGGCGGGGAGGAGCTCCATGAAGCCGGAGAGGGTACGGGGGGTTTGTTTTGCCATAACGCTGCTCCTTTTCTCTCTTGTAAGAAGTGGTGCCGGTAGGCGGCGGGGCCGCTGAAAAAGAGCGCCGCCACCCCAAAGTGATTTGGGACGAGAGCGCTCATCATCCGCCCAAATATCCAGGATTTGGGAACTCTGTTTTTGGGCGCAATAAAGAGGACCTAAAAATTTTCCGAAACCTACAGGCCCGGCTGCCGCCGCTCCGGCTTGGTTTATCGCCAGACTGCCAGAGCGAGGTAAAGTTCTTTTGCTGACTTTTCTTTCAAGAAAAGTCAGGCCAGGGGGCGGGAGGTGGAGGGATTGACGATTAAGCGCCAGTCCAGATCGCCCCGGGCCAGGCCCAGGACCAGCATCTCCGCCGTGGCGATGTTGCTGGCGAAGGGGACCCGGTTCTGGTCGCAGAGACGGGAGATGTAGGAGATGTCCTCCGCCCGCTCCTCGTTGGCGGGGTCGTTGAAAAACAGCACCAAATCGAACTCGTTATAGGAGATGCGGGCCCCAATCTGCTGGCTGCCGCCGTGGGCGTAGGTCAGGAAGCAGTGGACATCCAGGCCCGTGGAATCCGCAATCATGTGTCCGGTGGTGTTGGTGGCGTAGAGCTGGTGCCGGGCCAGAATCCCGGCGTAGGCGGTGCAGAATTGGACCATCAGCTCCTTCTTGTTGTCGTGGGCCATCAGCGCGATGTTCATGTCATGCTCCTTTCTGTCTTCATAACCGGCGGAGGCCGCCGGGGACTTGTCTTATCGTATCCGCAGCAGGGGGACCTTCTGCCCCTGGAGGCGCTTGGCAATGTTTCGGTAGGCCGCCGCCGCGCCCTGGCTGCCGCTGAGCAGCAGGGGCACCCCCTTGTTCAGGGAGAGGGGGAGGGCGTCGTCCTCCGGGATGACGCCGATGAGGGGCAGGCCCGCCCGGTCAATGGCGTCGTCGATGGTGGCGTGCATGCTGCGCAGCATTTTCCGCCGCACCCGGTTTACCGTCAGGTGCAGCCGCCCGGTGGGGAAGCGGTTCAGCTCCATCACCGTGTGCTGGGCGTCCCGCAGGGAGGAGGCGTCCGCCGTGGCCACCACCACGCAGCGGTCCGCCGCGCAGGTGGCCAGCTGAAAGCCGCTGTCCAGACCCGCCGGAGCGTCCAGGAAGCAGTAGTCGAACCGCTCCCGGGCGGCGTCCAGCATGACGGCCATCTGCTCCTCCGTCACCGGGCGGCCCCGGCTCCGGGTGGGGGCCGTCAGCAGGAAAAGGCCCGGAAGGTCCGGGTGTTCCACTGCCGCCACGTCCAGGGAACAGCGCTGCTGGGCCACGTCGGTAAAGTCCATAATGGCCTTGTCCGTCAGCCCCAGGGCCAGGTCCAGGTTCCGCAGGGCCACGTCGCAGTCCACGCACAGCACCTTCTGCCCCATCTGCGCCAGGGCGGAGCCCACCCCGGCGGTGAAGGAGGTCTTGCCCGTGCCCCCCTTGCCGGAGACCACGGCAACGCATTGGCCCGCCATGGAACGCGCCTCCCTTCCAAACGCTGATTTCGCACCTTCTATTATAGCGGATTCTTCTTGATCTTTGCAAACGTTCTGGGGTATTTTTTTTGCGTTTCGGTAATTTTAGTCATAATCACCAGCCGCCGGGGGACATTTGTGCCGGAAATACTATAATCGGCGGGCTTTTCCAGCCGTCCTCCCAGCAGATTGACGGCCCGCCCGGCGGCGTTCAGCTCCTCATTGCTGTCCACGGACTTCATGGCCAGGAATTGCCCCCCCGGCTTCACCAGGGGCAGGCACAGCTCCGTCAGTACCGGCAGGGCCGCCACCGCCCGGCTCACCGCGAAGTCAAAGGACTCCCGGCGCTGCTGGGCGAATTCCTCCGCCCGGCCGTGGACGCATTCCACGTCCTCCAGCCCCAGGTCTTCGCAGACCTCCCGGAGGAAGTCCACCCGCTTGCGCTGGGCGTCCAGCAGGGTCAATTGAATGGAGGGCTCCAGGATTTTCAGGGGAAGGCCCGGGAAGCCCGCCCCGGTCCCCACGTCCACCAGGGTTTTCCCCCGGAGGTCCGCCAGGGCCAGCAGGGCGGCGCTGTCCAGGAAGTGGAGCCTTGCCGCCTCGGCGGGGTCCGTGATGGCGGTGAGGTTCATGACCTTGTTTTTTTCCGCCAGCAGCTCCCAGTAGCGGAGCAGAGCCGGGATTCCCTCCGTTGGGAGGGAGAGGGCCTCCAGGCCCTCCCGTAGGATGGACTCCATCATTTCTCCTTCAGCAGGTCCCGGATTTCCGTCAGCAGCTTCTCCTCGGGGGAGGGGCCCGGCGGGGGCGGGGGAGCGGCTTCCTTCTTCTTGTGGAAGCGGTTCAGGGCTTTTACCAGGCAGAAGACCACAAAGGCCATAATCAGGAAATTCAGAACCGCCTGGATAAAGTTGCCGTAGGTGATGACGGCGGGGCCGATGTTTACGGACAGCTCAGCAAACGAGACGGAGCTGGTGAAGATGCCCAGCACCGGCATCACGATGTCGTTAATCAGGGAGTTGGTGATGTTGGAAAACGCTCCGCCGATGATGACGCCCACCGCCATATCCATGACGTTCCCCCGGGCGATGAAGGTTTTGAATTCCGCCAGGAAGCCGGAGGTCTTTTCTGCCATAATTCGATTCCCTTTCGTATAAAGTGATAAAATCTCTACGGACAGGAGGACCTTATCCGCCCAGCCGGACCCGCAGGGCGGGGTCCAGCACCCTTGCCAGCATGATGGCGGCCTGGGCCCGGGTCAGCTCCCGGTCCCCGCCGAAGTTCCCGGCCTGGTCCACCCCGGTGAGGACCCCCGCCTGATAGAGCCGGAGGATGGCGGCGGCGTCCTGGGTTTCATCTGGGTTTACGTCGGGGACAGTGATGGCCTCGTTGACGGTCTCCAGCTCCCCCGCGGTCCGTTCCACCAGCCAGGCGAAGAGGGAACGGGTGGCGTTGTCCTTGGAGAAGCGTACCGCCGGGTCATAGCCGCTGCCGTCTCCGTTGTTCCCGTTGCTGGCCCGGTAGAACAATTCGCCCTCGATGTGCAGGACATTCTCGATGCCCAGATAAAAGGCGGCGGGGAACCACCAGGCCTCCTGGAATTGTTCCATGAGCGATCGGTTGGGCAGGGCGGTAAAGCGGCGGGCCTCCGGGTCCGCGAAGCGGTAGCCCGTTCCCACAAAGCCCTGGTGCATGGTGCCCCCGGCGCTCTCGTGGGATTCCTTCACGCCCTCAAAGGACCTGACCTGGCCATAGTCCTCAAAGCCGATTTCCAGCTTGCAGGTCTCGGGGAGGTCGGGAGCGTCGGGGGCGTTGCTGAGAGAGATGTAGGGCTGCTCCCCGGCGTTGTACTGGAGCTCCTGCGCCGAGTTGAAGGAGGCGAAAAGGTTCCCCTCGCTGTCATAGAACCGGAGGTAGGGCTGGCTCAGGTCCGGCAGGTCCGGCACGGTGCCGTCGCCGCCGTTTTGGAGATTGTAGAGCCGCGCCGCCAGCACCACCAGCTGGGCCACGTTCAGCTTGCCCTGGGGGCTGAAGGCCGTGTCCGAGGCGCCGTTCATCAAGCCCCGCTCATAACAGAGCTTCACGGCCTCATAGGAGGCGCTTCCCTCCGCCACATCGAAAAAGCCGGGGTAGGCCCGCCCGGTATCCGCTGCGGCGCAAGGGATACAGAGGACAGACAGGAATACAGCCGTTAAAATCAGTCCGGCAATACGTTTCATCGTTCAAGTCCTTTCTATCGGCTCCAGTCCGGTCGTCCTACTTTTTTCGAGAAAAAAGTAGGCAAAAAAGCTTTATCTCGCTCTATACCCTGGTATTTGTCCTGGATTTGTGCACGGCAACGGGGCCTTACTTCTGGGGGACCAGTTTTTCCGTGCCGCCCATGTAGGGACGGAGGACCTCGGGGATGGTCACGGTGCCGTCGGCCTGGAGATTGTTTTCCAGGAAGGCAATCAGCATCCGGGGCGGGGCCACACAGGTGTTATTGAGAGTGTGGCACAGCTGGGTCTTGCCGGACTCGTCCTTGTAGCGGATGCGCAGCCGCCGGGCCTGGGCGTCGCCCAGGTTGGAGCAGGAGCAGACCTCAAAATACTTTTGCTGCCGGGGGGACCAGGCCTCGATGTCGCAGGACTTGACCTTCAAATCCGCCAGGTCGCCGGAGCAGCACTCCAGCTGCCGCACGGGAATGTCCAGGGAGCGGAACAGCTCCACGGAGAACTGCCACAGCTTTTCGTACCACATGGGGGACTCCTCGGGCTTGCAGACCACAATCATCTCCTGCTTTTCAAACTGGTGGATGCGGTACACGCCCCGCTCCTCGATGCCGTGGGCGCCCTTCTCCTTGCGGAAGCAGGGGGAATAGGAGGTCAGAGTTTGGGGCAGGTTCCCGGCGGGGAGAATCTGGTCGATGAACCGGCCGATCATGGAGTGCTCGCTGGTGCCGATCAGATACAGGTCCTCGCCCTCGATTTTGTACATCATGCCGTCCATGTCCGTCTGGCTCATGACGCCTTCCACCACGTTTCCGTGAATCATGAAGGGGGGGATGCAGTAGGTAAAGCCCTTGCCGATCATGAAGTCCCGGCCATAGGCCAGCACCGCCTCATGGAGCCGGGCGATGTCGCCCAGGAGGTAATAGAAGCCGTTGCCGGAGACGCGGCCCGCCGCGTCCAGGTCAATGCCGCCGAAAGACTCCATAATTTCCGTGTGATAGGGGATGGGGAAGTCCGGGGTTTTGGCCTCGCCGAAGCGCTGGACCTCCACGTTTTCGCTGTCGTCCTTGCCAATGGGGACGGAGGGGTCGATGATCTGGGGAATCAGCAGCATGCGCTTGTGGAGCTCCGCTTCCAGCTCGTTTTCCTGCTTCTCAAGCTCCGTCAGGCGGTCCGCCTGTTCCTTCACCTGGGCCTTGACGGCCTCGGCCTCCTGGAGCTTGGAGGGGTCCTTTTTGGACTGGCCCATGAGCATGCCGATTTGCTTGGAGAGGGTATTGCGGTTGGAGCGGAGCTGGTCCGCCTCGGCGATGGCGGCGCGGCGCTTGGCGTCCAGGTCGATGACCTCGTCCACCAGGGGGAGCTTGCTGTCCTGGAATTTCTTTTGAATGTTCTCCTTGACGGCCTCGGGGTTCTCCCGGATGAAGCGGATATCAAGCATGATGATTTCCTTCTTTCGTTTAAATTAAACTCGTTTGGAGTGTTTCACGTGAAACGGAGGAGTTGCTTTCTCCTCTCTCAGCCGGACGCCAGCAATGGCTGGAATATCTCCGCCAAAGCCTCTCCGGTTTCCCTGGAATCCGCCACCCAGAGGGTGAGATTCCGGCTGGAATAAGGGGAGTGGTACGTCCACTCGTCAATGAAAAATTGCACTTGGACATGGCCTCCACCCGGTTTGTACAGAGAGAATAGAATGTGCAGGTCCCCGTCATGGGTGACGCGGCCAGTGATGGTCCGCTCCGGTATAAGCTGGAGCAGAATATTCCAGGGCGGGCGGCGGAACCGAAGGGCTTCGATCGCTTCCAGGGCCGCGTCCCACTCCGGGTCCCCCGGGGAGAACCATTGAATGGGGGAGTCTCTGCCTTGTTCCCCCAGCTCCCGCAGGGAAATGTCTATGCTGTCCGGCTCCTTCATTCCAGGGGCCAGTGTGTAGATGTCCACAGGCCGGGAATACCACGCCGCCCATAAAACCAATGCCAAGGCGGCAGCCAGAGCCCTCCGGTGAGCCTTGATCCAAGTCATAGGCGTTCTTTTTCGGTTCATTGGCCTCCCCTTTCTGTCAGGAGGCGGCGCCGTCCGTTTCCTGAGCCTCCGCCTCCCGGGTTTCCACGGCTTCCTTCAGCTGGTGATAGCGCTCCCGGGGGGAAACGGTGAGGCCCAGCTCCCGCTCGGAGAGGGGGAGGTTGTCGCTGAGGCAGACCGCCAGGTCCTCTTCTTCCATGCGGTCGATGACCTTCCGGCAGTTCTCCAGGTTTTCCTGGCGGTAGAGCCGTTCCAGGGTGTAGAGATTCGCCAGGGCCTGGTACTGCCGGTTATAGGCCTCCCGCTCGCTGTCCCGCAGGCTGGCCTCCCGCTCCAGCTCCTCAATTTCGTCCTGGGCCTCCTCCAGCTCGTCCTGGAGGGTCAGCATCGTATCCTGCACGCTCCGCATGGCCGTGACGGAGCTCTGGAGCTCTCCGATGGCCTCCGTATTGCTCCGCTGGTGGGAGGCGAAGGACCAGGCCATCAGCAAAAAGGCCGCGATGAACAGGACCATGATATAGACCACCACCGGCTTCTTTCCCTTGGGGGTCAAATCCTCCTCCGGCTCCATGGGGCCGCCTTGACTTCGCTTTTCCAAATTCATGCCTCCGGTCCTTTCCGGCTGGTTTTCAGGAGGGCCAGGGCCTCCAGCAGGTCGTTCAGATCGTCCAGGCCGTAATATTCCAGCTCAATCCGGCCCTTCTTCCGGCCCGTGACGATTTTCACGCCCCTCCCCAGGCGGGAGGCCAGGGAGCGCTGGGCCTCGGCGGCGTAGTCCACTTCCTTGGGGGGCTCGGGAATCTCCGGCTCCTCCGCGGGTTCGGTAAGCAGCTTCTTGGCCAGGACCTCCGTCTGCCGGACGGAGAGCTGGCCCTGGACCACGGTTTCCGCCGCCTTGGTTTGCAGGGCGGGGGAGAGGGGAAGCAGGGCCCGGGCATGTCCGGCGGAGAGGCTTCCTTCCTCCACCAGCTTCCGCACGCCGGGCTGGAGGCCCAGAAGCCGCATGGCGTTGGCCACGGCGCTGCGGGACTTGCCCACCCGCCGGGCGGCCTCCTCCTGGGTCATGTGATAGGTTTGAATCAAAGACTGGTAGCCCGCGGCCTCCTCCATGGGGTTCAAATCCTCCCGCTGGAGGTTTTCTACCAATGCCAGCTCCGCCGCCTTCTGGTCGTCGGCCTCGATAACCACGGCGGGAATCTCCGTGAGGCCCGCCAGCCGGGCGGCCCGCCAGCGGCGCTCCCCGGCGATGATCTGGTAATAGCCGGAGGACAGCTTCCGCACCGTCAGGGGCTGAATGACCCCGTGCTCCCGGATGGAATCCGCCAGCTCCGCCAGCGCGTCCTCGTCAAAGAGCTTCCGGGGCTGGGCGGAATAGCTTTCCACCTGGGAAATGGGCAGGTACAGATTCCCGGCGGCTTCGGGTTTTAATACGTCGTCTCCCAGCAGGGCGCCCAACCCCCGGCCCAGGCCGGAGGGCTTTTTGTTTGCCATAACATGCACTCCTTTCAAAAAGGTGGTTTATTTCAGGAACTCCGCCGCAAAAGCCGCATAGGCGTCGGCCCCCCGGGAAGCCCGGTCGTAGGCGCTGATGGGCTTGCCGTGGCTGGGGGCCTCGGAAAGGCGGATGTTCCGGGGAATCACCGAGGCGTAGACCTTGCCGGGGAAGTAGTGCTTCACTTCCTCCGCCACCTGGAGAGAGAGGTTCGTCCGTCCGTCGAACATGGTCAGCAGCACCCCCTCCAGCTCCAGGGAGGGATTCAGGGACCGCCGCACCAGCCGGACGGTGTTCATCAAATCGGAAAGCCCCTCCAGGGCGAAGTACTCGCACTGCACCGGCACCAGAATGGAGTCCGCCGCGCACAGGGCGTTCAGCGTTAAAAGCTCCAGGGAGGGAGGGCAGTCGATGAGAATGAAGTCATAGTCCTCCCGCAGGGAGGAGAGGGCATCCTTCAGCAGGAATTCCCGCCGCTCCATGCCGATGAGCTCCACCCCCGCCCCCGCCAGGGCCTTGTTGGAGGGGAGCACGTCCCCGTAACGGGTGCGGGACACCGTCTCGGCGGCGGGCAGCTCCCCGATGACGGCGGAATAGACCCCCTTGGAAACCGTCTTGTCCACGCCCATGCCGGAAGTGGCGTTGGCCTGGGGGTCGAAGTCGCAGAGGAGGACTCTTTTTCCCGCCTCTGTCAAAGCGGCGGCCAGGTTCACACAGGTAGTGGTTTTCCCCACGCCGCCCTTTTGATTCACAACAGCGATGATTTTCGCCACAAGAACACCTACTTTCTTTCGAAATTTCATTATAACAAGGCTGTCCCGCCCTTGCAAGGCCAAAACCCACAATTTTCTGAAAATTTGGGGGAAGACGTAGAAAGTTTTATGTGAGACAAGAAGGGCCCGCCGAAAACGGCGGGCCCTTGGTGTTTCACGTGAAACAATCCTTTATTTCGATCGCCTCAGCCCCGGCCCAGCAGCCGGACGCTGTAGGGAGGGACGGGGGCCGTCTCTCCGGAAAGGCTCTCCCCGGTGCAAAGGTCCCGGAAGCCGCCCCCCGGCAGGGAGACGGTCCGCTCCTCCGGCCCGGCGTTTACCAGGGTGGCGGTGGCCTCGTCACAGGTTTCCCGGACATAGGCCAGCAGGGGGCCCTGGGCCTCCAGCCAGCGGAGTTCTCCCCGGCGCAGGGAAGCCCGGTCCTTCCGCAGCTGCCCCAGCCGGCGGAACCAGGCCAGAAGCGCCTGGTTTTCATGGCCCCAGGGATAGGTCCGGCGGTTGAAGGGGTCCGCCGCGCCCTCCATGCCGGCCTCGTCCCCGTAATAGACCATGGGGGAGCCGGGGAAGGTGAAGAGGATGGCCGCCGCCACATGGAGCCGCTCCAGGCCCGCCTCCCGCTGGACAGGGGAGAGGTGGAAGGTAGACTGGGCGTCCCGGCCCTCCGGCAGGGGGACGCCGCCCAGTACCGTGAGGACCCGGGGGGTATCGTGGGTGCCCAGGAAGTTCATGGCGGAGTAGAAGGCGGCGGGAGGGTAATTCTCCCGGATGGTCTCCATGGCCTCCTTGAAATCCTCCGCCGGGCCGTCCAGCAGGTAGTTCAGCAGGGCGGTGCGGAAGGGGTAGTTCATTACCCCGTGGAGCTCCTTCCCCTGGAGGTACTTCCGGCGGCGGGAGTAGGAGATCTTATTGCTGGCGTCCTCCCAGACCTCGCCAATGACCATGGCGTCGGGGTCCGTTTCCTCCACGGCGGCGCGGAGCTGTTCAATGAACTCGTCGGGGAGCTCGTCCGCCACATCCAGCCGCCAGCCAGAGGCCCCGGCCCGGAGCCAGCGCTTCACGATGGAATCCTGTCCGGTGATGATATAGTTTACGTAGTCCGGGCAGTCCTCCCGGACGTTGGGCAGGGTGCTGATGCCCCACCAGGCGTCATAGGACCCGGGCCAGTCGCTGAACTGGAACCAGTGGTAATAGGGGCTGTCCTGGCTCTGGGCCGCGCCCAGGGTGGGATAGAAGCCGTCGGCGTTGAAGTAGACGCTTTGGGAGCCGGTGTGGTTAAACACGCCGTCCAGCAAAACCCGGATGCCCTTTTCCCGGGCCATGGCGCAAAGGCGCGTGAAATCCTCCTCCGTGCCCAGCATGGGGTCGATTTTCGTATAGTCCGCCGTGTTGTAGCGGTGGTTGGAGGCGGACTCGAAAATGGGGCAGAAGTAAAGGGTGGTGACGCCCAGGGCCGCCAAGTCGTCCAGGTGGGCGGCCACGCCCGCCAGGGAGCCGCCGAAGAAGTCCCGGTTCTTCACCTCGCCGTCCTCCGGCCTCCAGGCGGGGAGGTCGTCCCAGTCCTGGTGCACCCAGCGCTCTCCAATAAGCCCCGCCGGGTCCGGGAGGTCCAAACGGCAGTAGCGGTCCGGGAAGATCTGATAGGTCACCCCCTCGCCGAACCAGGCGGGGGTGCGGCTCTCCTCATAGACGGTGAGCTGCCAGGGGACCGGCTCTCCCTCGCTGCGGTAGCCGGTCTTGTCCAAAAGACAGCCGGTGCCGTCGTCCCGCCAAAAGCGGAACCAGTACCACGCCAGCTCCGGCGTCTGGAAGGGGATGAGGGAGAGGGAGAAGACGGCCCGGTCCTCCTGAAAGCCGGTAAAGGGCAGCTCCGCCTCCATCTCGTGCCCGGCAAACTCCCGGCGGATGACGACGGAACAGTGGGTGAACCCCTCGCTGGAGAGGGGGCGGCAGGTGAGGGACCACTCCTTCCCGCAGAGGAGGGCGCCATAGGGCTGCTTGTACCGGGGATCGCGGGAGTCGAAGACGGAAGGTGTGTTCATGGGAAAAACTCCTTGTTTGTTAAAATAAGGGGTTCCAACAAATGACATTTTTTTACTGCTCGCTTTTCGGGGGAAAAAGGCCGGGGAAACCCGGCCTCTGTGGGGCCCGGTCCCCAGACCGGGCCATTGGGGCTGAGGGAGGAATGGCCTGACCGGGCCCCCGCAAGGGGGATGCGATATCCGTAAGCGGCAAAGCCGCTAAGGGATATCCAAGGGTCAGGCCCCACAAAGGACGTTTCACGTGAAACACTCCGCAGGGGCGGATACACAGGTCCGCCCCTACAGGGAAGCGGGACATCCGGTTAGGGCAAAAGCTGGTTCTCCCCGGTGATGGCAATGGTGTCCTCCGGGGGGGTGAAATAGGCGTTGAGGATGTTCACCGCCGTGGAGGCCAGAGCCGCGCCGGCGTCCGCCCGCTCAATGGCGATGGCGACCGCGATCTCCGGGTCGTCGTAAGGGGCGAAGCAGACGAAGACGCCGTGGTTTTTCGTGTCCGCCCGGACCTGGGAGGTGCCGGTCTTGGCCCCGGCGGAGACCACGCAGTTCCGGAAATAGGGGGAGAGAGTGCCCTCTACCAGGCCCTTCATGCCCTCCTTCACCGCCCGGAGGTTTTCGTCGCTGATGTCGATTTCGTTGATGGGCTCTGTGTTCCCCACGGCTACGACCTCCGAATTGTCATAGGTCTTGGCGGTTTTCAGCAAATGGGCCTGACAGTGCTTCCCGCCGGAAACCAGGGTGGCGACATAGTTGGCCAGCTGCAAGGGGGAGTAGAGCTGGTTGGACTGGCCGAAGGCCGCCCAGGGGGCCTGGTTCTGGCCCTGGGGGTTCTCCGGCAGGAGTCCGGCGGTCTCGGGAATCTCGATGCCCGTCTTTTCCCCCAGGCCGAACTGGACCAGGTATTTCCGAAGCCCCTCCATTTCCAGGCGGTAGCCCATTTCGGCGAAAAAGTAGTTGCAGGAGTTGGTAATGGCCCCGGTGACGTTCAGGTTCCCGTGGCCCGAGCGCTTCCAGCAGTTGGCGTAGCTGTTGGCCTCGTCCCCCGGGTAGCGCCAGGAGCCGGTGTCCTTGATTTTCTCGTTTAGGGTTACCTTCCCGTCCAGCAGGGCCGCCATGGCGGTAAAGGGCTTCAAGGTGGAGCCGGGGGGATATTTGCCCTCCGCGGCCCGGTTGAAGAGGGGGGCCTGCGGGTCGCTGCTGACGGCGACGTAGTTCTCTTCGGTCCGGCGGAAGGAAGCCAGATCATAGGAGGGATAGGAGGCCAGGGCCAGCACCTCGCCGGTGCCCACCCGCACCACCGCCGCCCCGGCGCCCCGCTTCTCGTCGCCGTCGGCGTTGAGGCGGGTGACGGTTTCCGCCAGGCAGTCTTCCACCTGGGACTGGAAATTGAGGTCGATGGTCAGCTCCACGGTGTTGCCGGGGACAGGCTCTGTGGAGTAGTATTCCCCGGTGACCTTTCCCTCGTCGTTGGTGGCCACCATGCGGCGGCCGTCCTTGCCCCGCAGGTACTCCTCAAAGGCCAGCTCCGCCCCCACCTTGCCGATAAGGTCGTCGTAGTCATAGCCCTTTTCCTTTAAAGAGGGGTAGTCGTCCTCAATGGTGATGCTGCTGACATAGCCCAGAATGTGGGCGGCATAGGGGGTCTCGTACTCCCGGACGGAGGAGAGGGTCACCTTGGCCCCGGCGTAGTTCCCGTCGCTGAGGAGGGAGATGAAGGGAGTGTCGATGTCCCGGGCCAGCACATAGGCCGCGTAGTTGTCCAGCTTCCGGACGGAAAGCTCGTACTGGACCCCCAGCACCATCCGGGCCTGGGTCATGGTGTAGTCCTCGGGGATGCCCAGCTCTCCCCGCATGGCGCCGATAAGCTGGGCGGGGGTGACGCCGGCGTCCATCAGCAAAGCCTCCGTCAGATCGTCGGGAATCAGGCGGTCCAGCAGGGCCTGGGCCCGCTTCTTGGGGGAGAGCTCCTCCATAGGCGCGGCCCCCTCCTCCGGCTCGGGCTCCGGGGTGGAGACCGCCTCCGGGTGGCGGAGGAGGTATTCCCCCAAAGCCTCGGCGCAGGGCTTGAGGGTCTTGAGGTAGGCGAGAAACAGCTTCTTCTGTTGTTTGTCCATCTGGTTCACGGTGTAGGCGTAGGGGGCCAGCCGGGAGATGGGGAGGTTGTCGCTCCAGGCCACGCCCTCCGCCTGGCAGAGCTGGACCAGGCGGAGAATGGCCTCGTTGCTGTCTTCCCCCGGGCGGAGGAGGTCCGCGTCGAAGGTCAAATCATAGGTGGAGCGGTTGGAGACCAGGGGCTTTCCGTTGCGGTCGGTGAGGATGCCCCGGGAGGCCTCCACCTTCTCCGACCGCACGATGGAGCGAATGGCCTTGGCGGCGTATTCATCGTGGTGGATGATCTGCACGTCGTAGAGCACGAAAAAGTAAGCGACCAATACCAGCACCAGGAGGGCGGTGAGCAGATAGAGGCGGGCATTTTGCATTTCCTTGCGGTCCATAGGGCGCCTTTCTATTTAGAAATCAGTCGTCGAAACGGGTTTTTCGGAAGACGGAGCGGTAAAGCAGCGTCAGCGGAATGACAAAGGGAGCGGCTGCGCAGAACTCCCGGACCATAACCAGGGCTCCGGCCTCCCAGGCGGCGGCGCCCTGCATCCAGAGAATCAGGCAGCGAAAGCTGCCGTGGAGCAGGAAGGCGGCGGCGGCGGAGACAAAGGAGCAGAGGAACCCGGCGGGGAGCCAGCTCTGGGACAGCAGCCCGGCGCAGAGGCCCGCCAGGGGGAAAATCAGGGTGTAGAGGCAGGGGACGGGGCCTGGCAGAAGCAGGTCGGAGACCAGGCCCACGCACAAGGAGAAAATGGACCCGGCAAGGGGCCCCTCATAGGTGGCGGGAATGGCCGCCAGAAGGGGATAGAGAAAGGGAAGGACTCCCCAAAATTCCAGCCGCTGGAGGAAGCCCGTCTGCACCAGCAGGCACAGGGCCGTGGCGGCGGCATACAGGGACCATTTGAAGATGGTTTCATTTCTCGCAATCATAAAAGAGCCTCCGCCCGTCAGGTGACAATTTCAAAGGACTTGATAACGAAAACCTCCGTCAGGGCGTCCAGGTCCGCCGCCGGGGCCAAGATGGCGTAGGAGGCCGCGCCGGAGTCGTCCACCTGGACTTGCTCCACAGAGCCGATGACCAGGCCGGAGGGATAGTAGCCGCCCAGGCCGGAGGTCACCACCACGTCCCCCGCCAGGGGGGCGCGGTCCGCCGGGAGGTATTCCAGCCGCAGGCGCTTTTCCCCCATCAAGGAGAAGTCCCCCCGGGCTATGCCTAAGTCCTTGGTCCGGAATATCTGAGCGCCCAAAGAGGTGTCCGTGTCCACCAGGGTCAGCACCGTGGACCAGTTGGTCCCCGCCTGGGAGACGACGCCCACCAGATTGCCGCACTCGTCAATGACGCAGTCCCCCGCCTCGACGCCCAGGGAGGTCCCCTTGTTCAGCGTCAGGGAAGAGGTCCAGTTGGTCACCGCGTGCTCCGTGACCATGCAGGCCTCGAAGTCCGTCAGGTCCCGGCGCTGCTTCGTCAGGTTCAAAAGCTCCCGGAGCTTGGCGTTCTCCTCCACGTCCGCCTTGGCCTGGCGGATGGTCTCCTCCATTTTGGCAATCTGCTGGCGGAGGGCGGCGTTTTCCGCCTGGAGATCCGTGGTGTCCTTATAATAATTTTGCAGGTCGTTGAACCAGTTGGCCACCGCCGTGTACCCGGCCCGGAAGGGGGAGACGATCATTCCCGTCAGGTTTTCCAGCGGGGAGGAATTGGCGCTGAGCACCGACATTACCGCCATGGCCACCGACAAAACGGCGGCGGCGAAAAGCACCCAGAGCCCATGCTGTTTCAGGAAATTTTTCAATCCAATCACCTATATAAAGGTCAAAGATAAGGAGGAAACAAGTTACAGCAGGGAAACGCCGAACCGCTCCAGCATCCGGGCAAGGCGAAGCACGGGGAGGCCCATGACGTTGAAGAAGTCTCCCTCCAGCCGCTCCACCAGCAGGGCCCCCCGGCCCTGGACCCCGTAGGCCCCGGCCTTGTCCATGGGCTCTCCGGTGGCGATGTAGCGGCGGAGCTCCTCCTCCGCGGCGGGGCGGAAGAAGACGTCCGTGGATTCCGTTTCCGTCAGCCGCCGGGTTCCCCGGCAGACGGAGACGCCGGTGCAGACGGTGTGCTTCCGTCCCTGAAGGGCGGTGAGCATTTCCAGGGCGTGGGCCTCGTCCCGGGGCTTGCCCAGGCGCTGCTCGTCCAGGAAAACCATGGTGTCCGCCGTAATGACAATGTCCTCCGGCCCGCAGAGCCCGGCGGCGGCCTCCGCCTTCTCCCGGGAGATGTAGGAGACTACCTCCTGGGGGGACAGCCCCTCGGGAAAGTTTTCCTCCACCTCCGGCACCCGGACCACAAAGTCCGTCACGCCGATGCGCTCCAAAAGCTCCCGCCGCCGGGGAGAGCCGGAGGCCAGTACAATGTTAGACATAAGCTATACCCTCAATCGCAATCATGATAGCAATCCGCCGGGCCGCCAAGGGCGGCGGCCCCCGCGAATCCCTGTAGGGGCCGGCCCCCTGGCCGGCCCGTCAGCCTTTCAAGAAACGTTACGTTCCGGTGGAGCCGAAGCCGCCCCGGTCGGGGCCCTCCAGCCGCTCCACCCGGGTAAAGACCAGGGGGGGCTGGTTCTCCACAATGCGGAATTGGCAAAGCCGGGTGTTTTTCGGGATGCGCACATCCCGGGTGGCGTAGGCGGGCCAGCGCCATTGATCCCCGTCCCCCCGGTAGGAGCCGTCCACCACGCCCATGGAGTTGGCCTGCAGCAATCCGTAATTTTTAAAGGTGGAGCTCCGGGGAACCACATGGGCCTCGTACCCCTCCGGCAGGGCCACGGCAATGCCCAGGGGAATCAGGCAAAACTCCCCGGCCTTCAGGGCCACGTCCTCCGCCGCCCGCAGATCCACCCAGTCGGACCCGGGGACACAGCAAAGCTCTTCCAGGTCCTCCACAAAATATTTGACCTTAACTTCCTTGCTCTCTCTCATCTTAACGCTCCTGTGCAATTCTATTTTGTAGCATTTTGCCGAAAATCAACGGTTTGTATTCACTCCACACCCCGCTGATACAGCCCCCGGGTGAATTCCCCGGCGGCGGGCGCGCCCTCCTGATAGGCCCGGCAGAGGCGGGCGCAGTCCTCCGGGCTCTCCGTTGTAAAGCGCAGGCGGGCGTAGCAAAGGCCCAATTGCCGCCAGTCCGGCCGGTCCGCCAGGTAGAGGGGACGACTGTTCTGCACCTCCGTCCGGTGGCCGAAGGCGGGGAGGAGGGGGAAGGCCGCGCCGGTGCGGTCGTTCAGAAAATTGGGCCGGTCACAGCGGCAGCCGGCGCTGTTTTGAATCAGGCAGTTCTCCGTAATCATCAGGGGAAGCCGCCCGTAGACAATGGCCTCCGCCGGAAGAATTTTTTTCATGTCCCGAATCTGGGAAAAGCGGAGCTCGAAGGAAAGACAGGCGGATTCCAGCCCCTTCTCCCGGAGATAGTCCAGGGAACGGCTGTTGAAGACGTTCAGACCGTAGTCCCCATAGAGCCGCCAGCCGCCGTCCCGGGCCAGGGGAAAGTGGCCCAGGTTTCCCAGCAGCAGCCCGGAAGCCCCCAGGGCCCGGGCCTTGTCCAGCCAGCGGCGGAGCAGGTCCTCGTCCCGGTCCCGCCAGACCCGGGGAAGGATCGCGCAGTACTCCGCCTCCGTCTCCGGCAGGGAAGGCACGTCCGCCAGCAGCTCCAGAGGCAGATACACCCGGGCGGGCCGGAGGTCCAAAACGCCCCCCGTCAGCTGGGCGGCAGTAAGCAGGGAAACCGTAAACCGGGGCTCCTCCTGAGAGCGGTCCTGCTCCGGCAGGGGAGGCGGGGGGAAGTGCTCCCGCCGCTCCGGCGGCTGGGACCGGGCGGCGCTGAGAGCCTCCAAAGCCTCCCGCCGCAAGGCGTTCACCGCGGCGGCGGAGAGGGACAGGCCGGGGTCTGCATATGCGTCTACACGCGCACAGCGGTAGGGGGTCCCCCCGGTTTTGCTCAGCCGGGCGGCCAGGTCCTCCGGCGTCAGGGCCCGGTTCCGGGCGGCCTCCGGCAGAGGCCCGGAGACGGTGACGGCGCGGCCCTCCGGATCTTCCGCCGTGAGAAGGCAGGGCTTTCCCGCCTCCACCCGGCAGGTAAAGCGGACGGGAACCCGGCCCTCCTCCCGGCGGGGGGCTTCCACAGCGGGGGCGGCCTCCGCATTCTCCGGGCGGAAGCCCAGCATCTCCGGACCCTTCGTCCCCCGCCAATAGGCGTCGGTGAAGCCGGAGCGGGAAAAGGCCCGCTCCAGGGTTTCCCGCTCCTGGGCCGTGGGCCTCCGCCCCTCCTCCAGAAGCCGGGCGTAGACGCCCGTCACGGCGGCCACATAGCCGGGGCGGCGCATCCGCCCCTCGATTTTCAGGCAGGAGACTCCCATCTCCGCCATCTCCCCCAGGTGATCCGCCATGCAGGAGTCCTTAAGGCTCAGGGGCCGCTGATTCTTCGCCGCCTCGTTCACCCCGTAGGGCAGGCGGCAGGGCTGGGCGCAGCGCCCCCGGTTGCCGGATCGCCCGCCAATCAGGGCGCTCATGGCGCACTGGCCGGAGTAGCACATGCACAGCGCCCCGTGGACAAAGGCTTCCACCTGGGCGGGGCAGCTTGCGCAGATCGCCGCCGTCTCCTCCTTGGAGCACTCCCGGGCCAGCACCACCCGCTCACAGCCGTCCGCGGCAATCTCACAGGCCCCGCCGGAGGTGAAGACGCTCATCTGGGTGCTGGCGTGAAGGGGCAGGTCCGGCAGAGTGCGCCGGAGCAAGTCAAAAAGGCCCCAGTCCTGGACCAGCACCGCGTCCACCCCCAGCCGGGAGGCGGTCCGGGCGGTTTCCAGAGCCTCGGGCAGCTCCCGGTCCGACAGGAGGATGTTCAAGGTGAGAAAGACCCGGACCCCCCGGACATGGCACCAGGCCACCGCCTGGGCAAACTCCTCCTGGGAAAAGTTCTGAGCCCCCCGGCGGGCGTTGAAGGCCCCCCAGCCCAGGTATACGGCCCCGGCGCCGCCCTCCGCGGCGGCCCGCAGGGCCTCCGGCGATCCGGCGGGGGCCAGCAGCTCCGGCCTCACTTAGAGCCCCGGCTGTCCAGGCGCTGCTGGAGGCGGACCACCTCCCGCTTCAGCTCGCTGACCTGGCTCTGGGCCTTCCCGGCCTCGTCCAGGTAGCCCTTAATCTGGCGGCGGAGCTGCTCGGCAACGGCCTGGGCCTTGAAGAGCTCGTCGGCGATGTTGGCGGCGGTGAGGACGGCGGCATCGGTTTTGCCCACCCGGGTGCTGTTGAGCACTTCGTCCATTTTGTCGCCTACGTACGCGCCCACCTTCTGCATGTAGGAGGGGGACTCCTCCGCCACAAAGGTGTAGTCCTCTCCGCAGATGGTCACAACGACTCGGTTTGCCATAAAAGAGACCTCCTTTGCCCCCGGAAAACGGGCTTTCCGGCGGACTGCGTAATTTTACAGCGTACAGTATAGCACACCCGGCGGGGCTTCGCCACAGGAAATTCGGAAGAATCGAAAAAATTTACAAACCTGGAGGCAGGGGCAAAAAAGCACGCCGCGGGTTTCGCGGCGTGCCCAAGATATGACGGCGGCTCAATACCCCACGATGAGCCCCTTTTCCATGGCGTAAAAGCTGGTGAGGCCCCGGCAGGGGACCAGCTCCACGCTCTTTACCGGCAGGTCCTTTAAAATCTGCTCCTTTAATTTCAAGGCACCCGGCAGATTCTCGCAGTGGCAGACGACGACCTCCGCCCCGGTGCAGTCCTTGCTGTCCTTCATCAGCGCCGTGATGGTCTGGTAGGTCCTGGCCTCCCCCCGGGCCTTGCCCGCCACATGGATGGTGCCCTGGGGGGTGGCGTCGGCGATGACGTGGATGCCCAGGGAGTGGAGCAGGGTCCCGACCAGGGGGCGCATCCGCCCGTTTTTAATGAGGTTGTCGAAGTTCTCCAGGGTGAAGCAGGTCCGCAGCGCCGCCTGGTACAGCCGCAGCTGGGCGCAGATGTCCTCAAAGTCCCCTCCGGCCTCTAAAAGCCGCTTTGCCCGGCGGATTAAGAGGATCATGGCCCCCGCCGTGGCCTTGGAGTCGATGACGCAGATCTCCTTTTCCGGGTGCTCCTCCAGCGCCATGTCCCGGCCCAGGACGGCGGCGTTATAGGTGCCGGAGAGGTTGGCGGAGATGGTGAAGCACACCGCCCGGTCCGCCTCCTCAAAGGCCTTGGCAAAGGCGGCGGGGGAGGGGCAGGCGGTGGAGGCGGCGGCCTTCTCATGAGCCATGGCCCCCAGGAGCTGGGGAATCTCCAGCGCGTCGTTGTCTATGAACTCCCGCTCGCCCACCTGGAGCCGCAGAGGGACTGTCTCAAAGCGGATCTCCCCGCCGTCAAAGGCGCTCATGCGCAAATCGCAGCTGCTGTCGCTCACAATTTTACAAATCATACAACACACCCCATAATATGGTTTCCGATATCACGTCTTCTGTTATCATACAGGAATTTGCCCCGCTTGTCAACCGAAAAAGAAAAAACAGGAGGGAATTTTTCCCCGGAAGGGGCGGCAGGCCCCGCCGGACACGCCGGGGCGGGAGAGAAATTTTTTCCCCAAATCCACGGTTGACATAACAGTGTGGACAACTCTGTGGATAATGTGCAAAAGTCCCTTCCCGGAAGGGGTCCGGTGGGGTGACGGGGCCGTTATGAAACGGTAACAAAAGTAACATTTTCCGAAAAAACGGCGGTCCCGGCCGGGAAAAGGCGGGAAAGGGGAGGCGGCGGCGGGAGGGGGTTGAACCGGGGGGCTTCTTGTGATATAATCGAACCGTTTCAAAATCCTGGGCAAAACCGGGGCTTTTCCCCCTATATGCTGTGCCCGGAGGCGAAAAAAAGACGTTCCCGGCGGATGCCGCCGGTTTTGGAGGAACTATGGCGAAGAAACAGGATTACGGCAACGACAGCATTTCCGCCTTAAAAGGCGCGGACCGGGTGCGCAAGCGTCCCGGGGTTATTTTCGGCTCCGACGGCCTGGACGGCTGCGAGCACGCGGTCTTTGAGATTTTATCCAACTCCATCGACGAGGCCCGGGAGGGCCATGGAACGTCCATCACCGTCACCCGCTTTTTGGACCGGAGCGTGGAGGTGGAGGACGCGGGCCGGGGCTGCCCGGTGGACTGGAACGAGAAGGAGCAGCGCTTCAACTGGGAGCTGGTCTTCTGCGAGCTCTACGCCGGGGGCAAATATGATAACGTGTCCGGGGACAACTACGAGTTCTCCCTGGGCCTCAACGGCCTGGGCTCCTGCGCCACCCAGTACGCCTCCCGGTACATGGACGTCACCGTCTGGCGGGACGGCTTTGAGTACCGCCTCCGCTTCGAGCGGGGGGAGATCGCGGGGGAGCTCCAGAAAACGCCCCTGCCCAAGTCCCAGGCGAAAAAGACCGGCACCCGGACCCGGTGGCTTCCCGACCTGGAGGTGTTCACGGACATCAATATCCCGGCGGAGTACTTCTCCGGCGTGATGAAGCGCCAGGCGGTGGTGAACGCCGGGATTACCTTCCATTTCCGCAACGAGACGGAGCCGGGGGTTTTTGAGGAGACGGAGTTCGTCTATGAAAACGGCATCGCCGATTATGTGGCCGAGCTGGCGGGGGAGAACAGCCTGACCTCCCCGGCCTTCTGGCAGGCGGAGAAGAAGGGCCGGGACCGGGAGGACAAGCCGGAATATAAGGTGAAGCTGTCAGCGGCCTTCTGCTTTTCCAACCGCGTGAACGTGGTGGAGCACTATCATAACTCCAGCTGGCTGGAGCACGGGGGAAGCCCGGAGAAGGCCAGCCGCTCCGCCTTTGTCTCCGCCGTGGACAAGTACCTCCGGGAGCAGGGGAAGTACCAGAAGAACGAGAGCAAGGTCACCTGGGCGGACGTGGAGGACTGCCTGATTTTGGTCACCAGCAACTTCTCCACCCAGACCAGCTATGAAAACCAGACGAAAAAGGCCATTACCAATAAGTTTGTCCAGGAGGCCATGACGGAATTCCTCCGGTCCAACCTGGAGATTTACTTTATTGAAAACCACTTCGACGCGGAGAAAATCGCCGGGCAGGTGCTTTTGAACAAGCGCAGCCGGGAGAAGGCGGAGGAGGCCCGGCTGAGCATTAAGAAAAAGCTCTCCGGCAGCGTGGACATCGCCAACCGGGTGCAGAAGTTTGTGGACTGCCGGACGAAGGACGCCGCCAGGCGGGAAATCTACATTGTGGAGGGCGACAGCGCCCTTGGCAGCGTGAAGCTGGCCCGGGATTCGGAGTATCAGGGCATCATGCCCATCCGGGGGAAGATTCTCAACTGCCTGAAGGCGGACTACGCCCGGATATTCAAAAGCGAAATCATCACGGACCTTATTAAGGTTCTGGGCTGCGGCGTGGAGGTGAGCAGCAAGCACGCCAAGGACGTGTCCTCCTTTGATTTGGGAAACCTTCGCTGGAGCAAGGTGGTCATCTGCACCGACGGCGACGTGGACGGCTTCCAGATTCGGACCCTGGTGCTGACCATGCTCTACCGGCTGACCCCGACGCTGATTCGGGAGGGGTATGTGTATATCGCGGAGACCCCCCTCTTTGAAATCAACTGCGGGGAGAAGACCTGGTTTGCTTACTCCGACAAGGAGAAAAACGACATTGTCAAGGACCTGGAGGGGAAGAAATACAAGATTGACCGCTCCAAGGGCCTGGGCGAGAACGACCCGGACATGATGTGGCTGACCACCATGAACCCGGAGACCCGGCGGCTCATCCGGGTGATGCCGGAGGACGTGGAGCGGACGGCCCAGGTCTTTGACCTCCTGCTGGGGGACAACCTCCAGGGGCGGAAGGACCATATCGCCGAGAATGGGTATAAGTATCTTGAAATGGCGGATATTTCCTAGGGGCGGCCCAGACCCGCCAGAGGGCGCCCGCCCTCTGGACTCCGGCCAGGGGAAACCAGTTTCCCCTGGACCCCTTCTCATTTATTTTTTTGATAAATCCCTCTTTCCATGAAATCCTGGTGCAACAGCCACCGCATGTAACCGGACCGGGTGCGCAGGGTTTCATATGCCAACCGGGTCAAATGCTCATGATCCTGCTCGGTCATGGTTACGCAAATGCGTTTGCTGATATGTTTACTTTTGGCCATACGATGCAGCACTCCCTACTGTGAACGTAGTTTTGTGATGCTTTTAGTATATGTGAATAGATTCTTATAGTCAAGGGAAATTTGAATCTTTTCACATAATGTGCTATTATAACAATTGAGATGGGGGATTCTTGTGGAACATACCGAAAGAATCTTGAAGATTTTGGAAGAAAGAAACATTACCGCTTATAGGCTGTCAAAAGAAACCGGCATTTCGCTCAGCTTGCCCAGCAAATGGAAGGAAAAGCCCTCATCAAAAGTATCCTCCGAAATTCTGGTCGCAATCGCCGACTATCTGGACTGCTCGGTCGATTACCTCCTTGGCCGGACCGAGAACCCCAACCTGAATAAATAGTGGAAAGGGCAGAATCATGCCAAAGAAGAAAACACCCGAAACCGGAAAGCCCAAATCCGGCAACCCCAACGTCTTAGGGCTCCACGCGGCGGTGGTGGAGCAGCCCATCACCGACACCCTGGAAACCAACTACATGCCTTATGCCATGAGCGTCATTGTCTCCCGGGCCATCCCGGAGATTGACGGCTTCAAGCCCTCCCACCGCAAGCTCCTCTACACCATGTATAAAATGGGCCTCCTCACGGGGAGCCGCACCAAGTCCGCCAACATCGTGGGCCAGACCATGCGCTTAAACCCCCACGGAGACGCCGCCATCTACGACACCATGGTCCGCCTCTCCCGGGGCTACGGCGCCCTGCTCACCCCCTTTGTGGACTCCAAGGGCAACTTCGGCAAGCATTATTCCCGGGACATGTCCTGCGCCGCCCCCCGGTACACCGAGGCCAAGCTCACCCCCATCTGCCAGGAGCTCTTCCGGGACATCGACAGCGACACCGTGGACTTCGTGGACAACTACGACAACACCATGAAGGAGCCCGCCCTCCTGCCCACCACCTTCCCCAACATCCTGGTGTCCGCCAACATGGGCATCGCCGTGGGCATGGCCTCCCAGTTCTGCGGCTTCAATCTAAAAGAGGTCTGCGACACGGCGGCGGCCTACCTCAAAAACCCGGACTGCGATCTGCTGGAGACCCTGCCCGCCCCGGACTTTCCCACCGGCGGGGAGCTGATCTGCGACCGGGACGCCCTCCGGGACATCTACGCCACGGGACGGGGCGGCGTGAAGGTCCGGGCCAAGTGGCGCTACGTCAAGGAAGAGAACCTCATTGAGATTACGGAGATACCCTACTCCACCTCCACCGAGGCGATTTTGGACAAGGTGGCGGAGCTTATCAAGGCGGGCAAGGCCAAGGAAATCGCCGACATGCGGGACGAGACGGACCTCTCCGGCCTCAAGCTCACCATCGACCTCAAGCGGGGGGCGGACCCGGACAAGCTCATGGCCCGCCTCTTCAAGCAGACCCCCCTGGAGGACGCCTTTTCCTGCAACTTCAACGTCCTCATCGGCGGGATGCCCCAGGTGCTGGGGGTCCGGCGGATTCTGGAGGAGTGGACCGCCTGGCGCACGGAGTCCGTGCGGCGGCGGGTGTTCTTCGTCCTGGGGAAGCGGAGGGAAAAGCTCCACCTCCTCAAGGGCCTCAAGCGCATCCTGCTGGACATTGACAAGGCCATCCGCATCATCCGGGAGACGGAGGAGGAGTCCGAGGTCATCCCCAACCTGATGATTGGCTTTGGCATCGACCAGGTGCAGGCGGAGTACGTGGCGGAAATCAAGCTCCGCAACATCAATAAAGAGTACATCCTGAAGCGGGTAAAGGAGACGGAGGCCCTCCAGGATGAAATTGACGACCTGGAGGACATCCTCCAGGACCCCCGGCGGGTGAAGAAAATCATCCTGGAGGAGCTGCGGGACGCGGCGAAGAAGTACGGCGAGCCCCGCCGCACCGCCATTATTTACGCCCATGAGCTCCCGGACCCCGGGGAGGACGAGGGGCCGGAGGAGGTTCCGGTCTACGTGTTCCTCTCCAAGGAGGGGTACTTCAAGAAAATCACCCCCCAGAGCCTCCGCATGAGCAATACCCAGAAGTACAAGGAGGGGGACGGCCTCCGGCAGAGCTTTGAGACCACCAGCCGGGCGGAGGTCATGTTCTTCACCGACAAGTGCCAGGTCTACAAGACCCGCCTCAGCGAGTTCGAGGATTCCAAGGCCAGCGTCCTGGGGGACTACCTCCCGGCGAAGCTGGGCATGGACCCGGGGGAGAGCGTGGTGTTCATGGTCCTCCCCGGGGACTACTCCGGGGGCCTCCTCTTCTTCTTTGAAAACGGCAAGGCGGCGCGGGTGGAGATCAAGGCCTATCAGACCTCCTCCAACCGCCGCAAGCTCACCGGGGCCTATTCCGACAAGTCCCCCCTGAAAGCGATTCTCCGGGTGGACGGGGACCTGGAGCTGGCGGCCTATTCCACGGAGCCACGGTGCCTGATTTTCCACACCGCCCTGCTGGCCCCCAAGACCACCCGCTCCACCCAGGGCGTGGCGGTGATGACCCTGAAGCCCAAGTACCAGTTGGAGTCCGTCCGCCCCCTGGAGGAGACGGCTATTTCCAATAAGAGCCGCTACCGGGTCCGGGCGGTGCCGGCGGCGGGGGCCCTGCTGCGCCAGGAGGACACGGAAGAAACCCAGCTGACATTGGAGGAATGAGACATGGCGGATTTTGAAACGGTCAAAAAGAATCTGGAGGCCCGGGGCTACGCCGTCCGGGTCTTCGCCACCGGGAAGGAGGCGGCGGACTACCTGGACGCCGCCATCGACGGAAAGTCCGTGGGCTTCGGCGGCTCCGCCACCCTGGACGCCCTGGGGCTCTATGAGCGGCTGGGGAGCCACAACCGGACAATCTGGCACTGGAAATGGGAGGACAAGGACGCCGCCCGGCGGGAGGCCATGGCCTCCGACGTGTACCTCACCTCTGTCAACGGCCTGGCGGAGACGGGGGAGCTTGTGAACATCGACGGCACGGGGAACCGGGCGGCGGCCACGCTGTTCGGCCATGAGAAGGTGTATTTCGTCATCGGCCAAAACAAGCTGGCGCCGGCTTACGACGGGGCCGTCTGGCGGGCCCGAAACGTCGCCGCCCCGCAAAGGGCCCGGCAGCTCGGCAAAAAGACCCCCTGCGCCGTAAAGTGCGACCGCTGCTATGAGTGCAAAAGCCCGGAGCGCATCTGCCGGGGTCTGGTGACCCTCTGGGGCCCCATGCTGGGCATGGAGGCGGAGGTTCTGCTGGTAGAGGAAGACCTGGGATTATAAGCTATAAGCCGGAGGAGAAGCAAGGGGAGGAGGCCCGCCATGAGCCGGAAATTAAGCGGACTGGCCGTGCTGACGCTGGCGCTGTGCCTGCTGACGGGGTGCTCGGCCCTGCTGGAGCGGACCTATTCCACCGCGGAGCCCCACAGCAGCAAGTTCTGGGAGAGCGAGGCCGCCGGGACCCTCCGGGCGGAGAACCACCAGGACGTGGTAAACGATCTGCTGCTGCTGGTGGGGCGGCACCAGGAGACGGCGACCCTGCGCCTGTATGATTTCAAAAGCGACCTGGCCGTGGCGGACACCCTGGAGGAGGCCGCGGCGGAGGTCCAGCAGGAGACCCCCATGGGGGCCTATGCGGTGGAGTTTATCACCACCTCCAGCCACGCCCAGCGGGGCTACTATGAGGTAGCGGTGCGCATTGGCTACCGCCGGACCCTGGAGCAGCTCCAGGCGGTGGTGAACGCCACCAGCCCGGAGGCGCTGTACAGCCTGCTGGCGGCGGCCCTGGACGAGGGAAAGACGGAGCTGGCGGTCCGCATGGGCTACTGGGGGGAAAACGGCGGCGTCCGGGTGGAGGAGGCCATGGCGCAGCTCCGGGAGGAGCGGGAGCTGACGGAAACCGTCCCCTGGGTGGTGAATTACTACCCCGCCGGGGAGAATCCCGGCCTGGTGGAGTTCCTTCTGGACCCGCCGGAGCCGGAGGAGGGCGGAGAGCCCGGGGCGGACGGAGAAGAGCCCCCCGGAGAAGAGGGGGAAAGCTCCCTTGAAGAGGGCGGGGACCCGGACGGCGGCGCGGCGCCGGAAGACGGGGAAGCCCCGAAAGAGGACCCGGAGCCGAAGGCGGACGGGGAGGAAAAAGCGGACCCCGCCGCCCCGGCGGAGCCCGGGGAAGCGGAGTAGAGGAAATTTTTTCTGCCAGGGTCTTGACAAGAGGGAAAATCTTTGCTAGAATGCTTCTTGTCCTTGCGGGCATAGCTCATCTGGTAGAGCGCCACCTTGCCAAGGTGGAGGTAGCGAGTTCGAGCCTCGTTGCCCGCTCCAGCTCAGAAATTCCCAACGCCGCTCCGTTTCCGGCTCCGCCGAAAACTGCGCTGTGTTGGGAATTTCTTCGCCTTCAGCCGTGAACCACGTTGTTGGGTTCACGGCTGAGTTTTCTTTTACGGGGGACGAAGGACGGGGGACGGGGGGTTTGACAAAAAACGGTGTCTTTGGTAAGATAGGGGCGGAAGGGCGCTGTTGCACACAATAAGCGGTTGGCTCATCTCCTGCGATTTCGGTCAAAAGGAGGTGATGCGGATGTGGAAAAGACGGCTTGTCGCCGTACTGCGTTTCCTGGCGCTTTGCGCCATGTGGACGTGGATACTTACCACAAAAGCGTGCTAGCCGTCCGGCGGGCACCGTACGGCTAGCGGGTAATCTCGTTTAGCTTTAGGGCCAGCCGCCGTGTGACAGCGCCCTTCCATGTTCATTATACCAAACCGGGCCGCTTTGTCAAGAGACAGGGCGGCCTTTTTGGGAGACGAAGGATTTTCACCAACGAGGTTGCGGATCATCCGTTATCCCCAGCAGATAGTCAATGCTGGTGTGATAGTGTTTGGCCAGCGCAATCAGGGCCCCGCTGGGAATATCCAGGTCACCGCTCTCATAGCGGGAATATGTTGCCTGGGACACATGAAGCAGCTCCGCCAGAGCCCGTTGGGGCAGGTCATGGTCTTCTCTTAAGTCCCGCAGCCGACGATACATGGCCTCCCCTCCTTTTTACTATTTTAGGATATACGAAAAATGCATATTGATTTTTATGCAAAAATCGCATAGAATAGTAAGGGGGAGGTGACCACAATGAAAGAATACAACATCCACCTGTCGGCGGAAACGGCGGCGTTTTACGAGAAGGTGGCAAAGCAAGCGGGACGGAGCATCGAGCAGGTACTGTCCGACGCCCTTTTTAAGCTTGCGGGCGAGCTGGCGCTGGAAGCCCTTCATAAGAAGCGCTGAGCGTCCATTGGAAAATTTGCAATTTTACTGGTTGACAAACGAAAAAAACGTGTTATCATAAGGTGCAACTGAACATTTGGCGTTGATAAGGACGAGTAGCCGCGCATCAACCCGCCAAGAGAGCCGCCGTTTTGGTGCGAGGCGGCCGGGAGTGGCGGCGAAAATCACCTTGGAGCCTCCTGCTGAAAGACGGCGCGGCATTGAAAATGGTTCATTTTCACGGCATTGCGGGTCAGTAGGCGTGGACGTTTGATGGGCGTTACTCCATCGGCCCGTATTGGCGGGCCATGAGGGGCCGTTTCCCGTGAGGGGGCGGCAATGAGAGTGGTATCGCAGAGCGTTCTACGCGCCCTGTCTCTTGAGGGAGACGGGGCGCGTTTTATTTGTTTCCCGCAAAAACGGGATACAATTTGCAATCAAAACTTTTTATAATACAAGGAGGAATCTACCCATGGACTACAACAAAACCATCTGCCTGCCGAAGACCGACTTCCCCATGCGGGCGGGACTGCCCAAGCGGGAGCCGGAGATGCTCAAGCGCTGGGAGACGGAGGACCTCTACCACGAGCTCCTCAAAAAGAACGAGGGCAAGCCCCTCTTCAACCTCCACGACGGCCCCCCGTTCTCCAACGGGTCCATCCACATGGGCACCGCCATGAACAAGGCCATTAAGGACATCATCACCCGGTCCTACGCCATGCGGGGCTATTACACCCCCTATATCCCCGGCTGGGACAACCACGGAATGCCCATTGAATCCAACATCATCAAACAGAATAAGCTCAACCACAAGGCCATGTCCATTCCCGACTTCCGTTCCGCCTGCCATGACTTCGCCGCCCACTATGTGGACGTTCAGCGGGACGCGTTTAAGCGCATCGGCGTTGTCGGCGACTGGGACCACCCCTACCTCACCATGGACCCCGGCTTCGAGGCCGAGGAGGTGAAGGTCTTCGGGGAGATGTATAAAAAGGGCTATATCTACAAGGGACTCAAGCCCGTGTACTGGTGCCCCCACGACGAAACCGCCCTGGCGGAGGCGGAAATCGAGTACCAGGAGGACCCCGTTACCACCGTCTACGTGAAGTTCCCCATGCACGACGACCAGGGGAAGCTGGGGGCCTTTGACAAGAGCAAGCTGTTCTTCGTCATTTGGACCACCACCATCTGGACCCTGCCGGGGAACCTGGCCATCGCCCTCCACCCCGCCGAGAGCTACGCCATTGTGAAGGCGGCGGGCGGCGAGCACTATATCGTGGCGGAGGCCCTGGCGGAGAAGGTCATGGGCTTGGGGGGCGTTGACTCCTGGGAGATTGTGGAGACTCACCCCGGCAGCTTCTTCGAGAATATGCTGGCGGACCACCCCTTCCTGCCGAAGACCAGCCGCCTGGTGCTGGCGGATTACGTCACCATGGATTCCGGCACCGGCTGCGTCCACACCGCCCCGGGCTTCGGCGCGGACGACTACCAGACCTGCAAGCGCTATGGCATGGACATGGTGGTCCCCGTGGACGACCAGGGCAGGCACACGGACTACGCCGGGAAATACGCCGGCATGACCACCGACGAATCGAACCCCGTCATTCTCCAGGACATGAAGGAAAGCGGGATGCTCCTCGCCTCTGAGGACATCGTCCACAGCTATCCCCACTGCTGGCGCTGCAAGAGCCCCATCATCTTCCGGGCCACGCCCCAGTGGTTCTGCTCCGTGGACAGCTTCAAGGACGAGGCCTGCGCCGCCGCCGACGAGGTCCGCTGGGTGCCCAAGTGGGGCATCGACCGGATGAAGTCCATGATCCGGGAGCGCTCCGACTGGTGCATTTCCCGCCAGCGCCGCTGGGGCCTGCCCATCCCCGTGGTCTACTGCAAGGACTGCGGCAAGCCCGTGGTGACGGACGAGACTATCGAGGCCATCTCCAAGCTCTTCGGCGCCGAGGGCTCCAACGCCTGGTTTGCCAAGGAGGCGGAGGAGATTCTCCCCGCCGGGTTCGCCTGCCCCCACTGCGGCGGGAAGTCCGGCTTTGAGAAGGAGACGGACACCCTGGACGGCTGGTTCGACTCCGGCTCCACCCACTACGCCGCCATGAAGAAGGACCAGGGCTTCTGGCCCGCCACCGTGTATATGGAGGGCCTGGACCAGTACCGCGGCTGGTTCCAGAGCTCCCTGCTCACCGCCGTGGGGGCCTTCGGCAAGGGCGCGCCCTTCAAGGAGTGCGTCACCCACGGCTGGACCGTGGACGGCGAGGGCAAGGCCATGCACAAATCCGCCGGAAACGGCATGGACCCCGCCGAGGTGATTGACAAATACGGCGCGGACATCCTGCGCCTCTGGGCGGCGAACACGGACTACCACGCCGACGTGCGCTGCTCCCACGATATTTTCAAGCAGCTCTCCCAGAACTACTTGAAGTTCCGGAACACCGCCCGGTACTGCCTGGGGAACCTGGACGGCTTCGACCCCAACCATCTGACCGCCCCCGGCGAGATGGAGGAGCTGGACCGCTGGGCGGTGACGAGGCTGAACGCCCTGATGGAAAAGTGCTTTGCGGCCTACGACGAGTATGAGTTCCTGGTGGCCACCCACGCCGTCAACGACTTCTGCGTGGTGGACATGTCCAACTTCTACCTGGACGTGATCAAGGACCGGCTCTACTGCGACGAGAAGGACGGGGCCCCGCGCCGCAGCGCCCAGACGGCCTTGTACCTGATTCTGGACACCATGACCCGGATCATGGCCCCCATTCTCTGCTTCACCTGCGACGAGATCTGGCAGGCCATGGCCCACCGGGAGGGAGACGACGGTCGGAACGTTTTGTTCAACGACATGCACCAGCCCTTCACGGACTACGCCCTGGACGCCGCCGCCATGGAGCGCTGGGCGGTGATTGAGGCTCTGCGGGACAAGGTGAACGCCGCGTTGGAGGCGGCGCGGAGCGAGAAGAAGATTGGCAAGAGCCTGGAGGCCGCCGTGACCCTCACCGTGCCGGAGGCGGAGGGCTGGCTGGCGGAGACGCCGAACCTGGCGGATCTGCTGATTGTGTCCCAGGCGGCGGTCCGGACCGGGAGCGAGGCCGCCGTGGAGGTCCGCAAGGCCGAGGGCGGCAAATGCGAGCGCTGCTGGAAGGTACTGCCCGCCGTAGGGGCGGATGCGGAGCATCCTGCCCTTTGTCCCCGCTGCGCGGCGGCGGTGCGGAGTTTGCCTCAGTTCTGAGGCTGGAACTCGCCCTTCGGGCGGGGAGGATTGGATACCAGCGATGGCTGGTGCAATGCACCCCCCATGTCGTCGGAAGAAACTCCGCCCACTCCGTCCCCGCCTAACGGCGAGGACTGCGCTCTGCTCCGTTCCTTCCTCCTCTCCCCACGCGGCAGGCCGCGCGGGGGCCCCGGTTTTTCTTGCCAGAAGAAAACGAGAAAACGGGCCGTGCACGGTCCAAAAGAGAAAAAGAAGTAACGGGGGACGCGACGGGGGCGCGGCTGAATGAACGGCGGAGCCGGAATGACTTCCCACGCGCAATTAGATTGAGCGGGGGTTTGTCCCGTGACGAATGGACCAGCTCCTCTTTTCGCTGCCGCTGCCCTGGCGGCCGGAAATGTATAGAAGGTCTACCGTTTTTCAGCGGTAGACCTTCTTCTTCTTTTGGTGCGGAGTTCTTCAAAGCCCGGTAAACGCAACTCTCCCGCGAGCACCGGGGGGCGGCAGCAAAAAGAGGAGCTTGTCCATTCAGTGAAGAACAACCCCCGTGCGAACCAATTGCGCGAGGGTAGTCATTCTGGCTCCGCCAATCATTCAGCCGCGCCCCCGTCCCCCGTCCCCCCGCAGGGGCGATACTTCTTTTTCTCTTTTGGACCGTGCACGGCCCGTTTTCTCTTTTTCTTCTGGCAAGAAAAAGAGAAAATGGGGGGTGCAATGAACCAGCCATCGCTGGTTGCCATTCTCCCCGCCCGAAGGGCGAGTAAAGGCCCCCCCTATTCGGGGTATTCTTCATAAAAATCCGCCAGCATTTCCTCCACGGTCACGCCCAGGGCACGGCAGAGACAGGCCAGCTCATAGTCGGTAACAATGCGGGTGTTGTTTTCAATACGGCTGATTCCCTGCTGATCTATATTTATGTTCATAACTTGTAGCCTTGCAACCAATTGTTCTTGAGAAATTTTTCGCAAATTCCGAAAATAACGGACCCGCCGGGAAATTACATTTTTATTTTCATAGAAATTGATCTTCTTCATAAAAATCCCACATTAATGAAGTGTATTTTTTCTTGACTTTAGCATCCGTATTCCTGTAATATAATGTCACAATGGCGTATTACAGGAGGTAAACAACCTATGGATTTCTATGAATCAATGCTACACAACTTTTCCGAAAAGCTTCGGGCCGCTGTCACGCCCAGCGATGAGGAAAAACAGTCCCTCTTGGCGGAGCTGATGCAAAACCGCGCCTGTCAGGCTTTGGAAGACATCCGAAAAGTCCTGGACGATGACCGGCTGGACGATCCAACCTGCTTTTATCGAATCGAGGAGATTGTAAGAATCTACGAAAAAACCGGCTCCAACGGCGGCTCCCGGCATGATTTTTAAAAATCGTGAAATTTAACAAGATCATATAAAAATTTTATACAGACTTCCCCTTGCATCCCGCCGGAGAATATGCTATACTGAACCTATTCTTGCGGTTAGGAGGAGCTAACTTTGCAGAAACGTACCCATACCCTGCTGGCCCAGACGCTGCTGCGCAGCGGCACGGGCTTTTCCGCCCGGCGCTTTGAGCTGGCCTTCCTCTTCGGGTCCTTTCAGCCGGACGTCAACCCCCTCAGCTATTTGAAGGGCTCCCTGCACTACAACAAGCTTAAGGGCCATAACTACACCAATTCCCGGGCTTACATCAACACCAAGATTTTAAAGCTCCAGCACCGCCGGCGGTGGACCATGTGGCAGTACTATACCCTGGGCAAGCTGACCCACTACCTGGCCGACGCCTATACATACCCCCACAACCCGGACTACCCCTGCACCATGCTGGACCACCACAACTACGAGACGGACTTCCGCCGCTTCATGCGGGGGTATCTGACCCACCAGCACCTTCGCCGCCAGCAGGCCCGCCGGGACCTTATCGCCGCCCTGGAGGAGCTCCACGAGCAGTACATGGCCACCCGGGCTAGTATGCTCCGGGACGCCAACTATATCCTCAAGGCCACCAGCCTCTTAATGGCCGGGTGCCTCCCCGCCGCCTGACAAGAAAACGGGCCGCCGGGGCTCCGGCATGCGTCACCCGCAGGGGCCGCCCCCCTGGGCGGCCCGCTCTTCGGCTTCTGCGCAAAACCCACAACCCCGCATTTCCTGGAACCTCCGCATTTGTAGAAACTCACAGTTTCCATTTCCCTGACGTTGTGTTATGCTTTAAACATCTAAAGAGCAAAGGGGAACCCAGCCATGACCGCCATTGCCCGCACCGCTGAATACGGCTATTTCTACTTTAGCTTTACCAAGTTTGGTAAGGCTTTTCGTGGTTTGGCTGAAACCGAGCGTGTGTGAGCTTCCGGCCCTGATGCAGGACCCAGTGTATGAAGCGGCCCGCAGCCAAACCGGCTGCGGGCCTTTTTGCGTTTCCCTGGAAACAAATTTTCATTAGGAGGAATCCGCCATGATTGTCATTTTGAAGCACAACCCCAACCGGGACCAATTGGACAGCCTCATCTCCTGGCTCCAGGAAAAGGGCGTCACCATCCACACCAGCATCGGCGAGGCCAACACCATCCTGGGCCTGGTGGGAGACACCTCCAAGCTGGACATCGACCTCATCGCCGCCCTGGATATCGTCGAGGACGTGAAGCGGGTCCAGGAGCCCTATAAGAACGCAAACCGGAAGTTCCACCCGGAGGATACGGTTATCCCCGTGGGGAACACCCAAATCGGCGGCGGCACCCTGACCATCATGGCGGGCCCCTGCTCCGTGGAGAGCGAGGAGCAGGTGGTGGCCATCGCCAAGGCGGTGAAGGCCAGCGGGGCCACTATGCTCCGGGGCGGGGCCTTCAAGCCCCGGACCTCCCCCTATGCCTTCCAGGGCCTGGGGGCCACGGGCCTGGAGTACTTGAAGACCGCCCGGCAGGAGACGGGGCTTCCCATTGTGACGGAGCTGATGGACGTGACCCAGCTGCCCCTCTTCAAGGACGTGGACGTTATCCAGATCGGGGCCCGGAACATGCAGAACTTCGACCTTTTGAAGGCCGTGGGCCACCAGGACAAGCCCGTCATGATCAAGCGGGGCATGTCCGCCACCTTCGAGGAGTGGCTGATGAGCGCCGAGTACGTCATGGCCAGCGGAAACGAGCATGTGATTCTCTGCGAGCGGGGCATCCGCACCTTCGAGAGCTACACCCGCAACACCCTGGACCTCTCCGCCATCCCGGTGATGCGCCAGCTCACCCACCTGCCCATCATCGTGGACCCCAGCCACGCCACGGGCAAGTACTGGCTGGTGGAGCCCATGGCCCGGGCCGCCGTGGCGGCGGGGACCGACGGGCTTCAAATTGAGGTCCACAACGACCCGGCCCACGCCCTGTGCGACGGGCCCCAGTCCTTAAAGCCGGAGGTCTTCGACCCCCTGGCGAAGAAGCTTTTGAAGCTCCACGCCGTGATGCGGGAGCTGGACAACGGGTAAGGAGGGCGGAAGATGAACGTCGGCATTGTGGGCCTGGGGCTTATCGGCGGCTCCATGGCGAAAAGCGTCAAGGCCCGGACGGCCCACACCGTCTACGGCGCGGACCTGGACCAGGAGACCATGGCCCTGGCCCGGATGAGCGGGGCCATCGACGGCCCCCTGACGGAGGAGAGCCTGCCCCGGTGTGATTTGCTTCTGGTGGCCATCTGCCCCGGCGCGGCGGTGAAGTGGGTGCGGGACCACGCGGGCCAAATCGCCAAGACCGCCATTGTGGTGGACCTGTGCGGCGTGAAGCGGGTGGTGGTGGAGGCCCTGGCCCCCCTGGCGGAGGCCCACGGCTTTGCCTACATCGGCGGGCACCCCATGGCGGGACGGGAGCGGGGCGGCTTCACCGCCTCTTCCGAGGATTTGTATGTGGGAGCCTCCATGATTCTCACCCCGGACAAGCGGACGGACATGCAGCTTCTGGAGACGCTGAAGGCCTTCTTCCTGGATATCGGCTTTGCCGGGCTCACCTTCTCGGACCCGGAGGAGCACGACCGCATCATCGCCTTCACCTCCCAGCTGGCCCACATCACCTCCAGCGCCTATGTAAAATCGCCGGAGGCCCAGCGCCGCCGGGGCTTTTCCGCCGGGAGCTTCCAGGACATGACCCGGGTGGCCCGGCTGGACGAGGACATGTGGACGGAGCTGTTTTTAGATGACGCGGACTATTTGGTGAAGGAGCTGGATATTCTGATTGAGAACCTCACCGCCTATTCCAAGGCCCTGAAATCCGGCGACGCGGAGCGGGTCCGGGCCCTTCTCCGGGAGGGCCGGGAGAAGAAGGCCGCCGCCGGAGGAAATTAAAGGAGGACCGCCCATGCCGGACTATAAAGAGATACGGGTGAACACCGTTCCCGCCTATACGGTCACCATCGGCCCGGGCCTTTTGAAGGACTGCGGCCCGCGGCTGCGGGAGGTGATCCCCCCCTGCCATATGGCGGTGGTCACCGATTCCACCGTGGGACCGCTGTACCTGGAGACGGTGACGGAGAGCCTGAAAGCGGCGGGCTATGCCGCCGGCACCTTTGAATTTCCCGCCGGGGAGGAGAGCAAGAACGTCTCCACCCTGTCGGACATTTTGGAGTTTTTGGCAAAGGAGCGCTTGACCCGCTCCGACTGCCTTATCGCCCTGGGCGGCGGCGTGGCGGGGGACATGGCGGGCTTTGCCGCCGCCGTGTACCTCCGGGGTATCCGCTATGTGCAGATGCCGACGACCCTGCTCTCCGCCGTGGACTCTTCCGTGGGGGGCAAGACCGCCATTGACCTCCGGGCCGGGAAAAACCTGGCCGGGGCCTTCCTCCAGCCCGCCGCCGTCCTCTGCGGCACGGACTGTTTGAACAGCCTGCCCCCCGCCGTCTTTGCCGGCGGGGCGGCGGAGGCGGTGAAAACCGGGGTCCTCTGCGACGAGGGCCTGTTCGCCCTCTTTGAGGACGGCACGCTGAAAGCGGACCCGGCGGAGGTGATCGCCCGGTGCGTGGAGTACAAGGCCGGGGTGGTGGAGCGGGACGAGAAGGAGCAGGGGGAGCGGAAGCTTTTAAACCTGGGCCACACCGTGGGCCACGCCATCGAGAAATGCAGCGGGTACTCCATCCCCCACGGCCACGCCGTGGCGGCGGGCCTGGCCGTCATGGCCCGGGCGGCGGAGAGGCTGAACTGGACCAATGGAGCAATTGCGAAGCGAATTTGCGCTTGCCTTGGAAAGCTGAGCCTGCCGGTTTCCACGGATTTTTCCCCCGAGGCCCTGGCGGAGGCGGCGCTTGCGGATAAGAAGCGCTCCGGCGGAAGCATCACCCTGGTGGTTCCAAAGCGCATCGGCCTGTGCGAATTGAAAACCGTGCCCGTGACGGAGCTTTTGCCCGTCATTCGGGCGGGATGGGAGGCGTAGATGGACGTTCAAATCACCCCCCGCCGCCTCTCCGGCGTGGTCACGCCGCCCCCCAGCAAGTCCCTGGCCCACCGCTGGATTCTCGCCGCCGCCCTGGCGGCGGGGACCAGCGTGGTTAAAAACGTGGCCTTCTCCGAGGATATTGAGGCCACCCTCCGCTGCATGGAGGCCCTGGGGGCCTCCTGGGAGGCCGCCGAGGACGGCCTCCGCGTCGCCGGAATCGGCGGCGAGCGCCGCCCCTTCGGGGACCTGCCCCAATTCGACTGCGGGGAATCCGGGTCCACCCTGCGCTTTTTGATTCCCATTGCCCTGACGGTGGACCAGGGGGGCGTGTTCACCGGCCGGGGACGGCTGATGGAGCGGCCCCAGCAGCCCTATTTCGACCTCTTTGACCGGCGGGGGATTTCCTACGCCCTGGAGGGCGGCGCCCTCACCGTCCGGGGAAGCCTGTCCCCCGGGGAATTCCGCCTCCGGGGGGACGTGTCCAGCCAGTTTTTTACAGGCCTTTTGATGGCCCTGCCCCTGCTGGAGGGGCCCAGCGTGGTCATCAGCACCACGAAGCTGGAATCCGCCTCCTACACCTCCATGACCATGGGCGTGCTGGCCCGGTGCGGCGTCCATGTCCGCTGGTCCCCGGCGCTGAACGGCTTTGGCGTCGAGCCGGGGGTCTACGGCCCCTTTGAGGAGACTGTGGAGGCGGACTGGTCCCAGGCGGCCTTTTGGTACGCCGCCATTTCCCTGGGGAGCAACCTGCGGCTCCGGGGCCTTAAGGGCCAGTCGGCCCAGGGGGACGCGGCGGTGGTGGGCCACTATCAAAAGCTGGCCCTTACGGGAGAGGTGAAGATCAACCTCTCCGACTGCCCGGACCTTCTGCCGCCCCTGGCGGTCATGGCCGCCGTCCGCCGGGGGACCACCCGTTTCACCCACGCCGCCCGCCTCCGGCTGAAGGAGAGCGACCGCCTGGCCACCGTAGCCCGGATGCTGAAAGCCCTGGGGGGCGCGGTCAGCGAGGAGGAGGACGGACTGACGGTTTACGGCGTCTCCACCCTCCCCGGCGGCGTGGTGGACGGGGCCAACGACCACCGGATTGTCATGGCCGCCGCCATCGCCGCCACCCGGTGCCAGGGCCCCGTGGTCATCCGGGGGGCGGAGGCGGTGAAAAAGTCCTACCCCAATTTCTGGCGGGATTACGAGAACCTGGGAGGTGCGGTCCATGTCCTCTGAGTTTGGAAACATTCTCCGCGTCAGCGTCTTCGGCCAGTCCCACGGGAAGGCCGTCGGCGTGGTGGTGGACGGCCTCCCCGCCGGGGAGGCGATTGACCTGGAGGAGCTCCAGCGCTTCCTGGACCGCCGGAGGCCGGGAACGGGCCCCCTCTCCACCGCCCGGAAGGAGAACGACGTGCCGGAATTCCTCTCCGGCCTGGAGGGGGGAAAGACCTGCGGCGCGCCGCTGTGCGCCGTGATAAAAAACGCGGACCAGCATTCGAAGGACTACGGGGAGCTTGCCGATAAGCCCCGGCCGGGCCACGCGGATTTCACCGCCTGGGCCAAGTGGGGCGGCCGCGCCGACATGCGGGGCGGGGGCCACTTCTCCGGGCGGCTGACGGCGCCCCTGTGCGTTGCCGGAGGGATTGCCAAGCAGATCCTGGCCCGCCGGGGAATCTTCGTGGGGGCCCACCTGGCCTCCGTGGCGGGGATTTGCGACCGGCCCTTCCCCCTGTACCCCACGGCGGCGCTCTTTTCAGAAATCGCGGCAAAGCCCTTCCCCGTCCTGGACGAGGCGGCGGGGGAGCGGATGCGCGCCGCCATTTTGGAGGCGAAGAACGATTTGGACAGCGTGGGGGGCGTCATCGAGTGCGCCGCCGCCGGCCTGCCCGCCGGGCTGGGAGAGCCCATGTTCGGCGGGGTGGAAAACCGCCTGGCCGCGGCCCTTTTCGGCATTCCCGCCGTGAAGGGCGTGGAGTTTGGCGAGGGCTTCCGGGCGGCGGAGCTCCGGGGCTCGGAGAATAACGACCCCTTTACCGTGGAGGACGGCGAAATCCGGGCGGAGACCAACCGCGCCGGGGGCATTTTGGGCGGCATCACCACGGGGATGCCCCTGGTGCTCCGGGCGGCGGTGAAGCCCACGCCGTCCATTGGGAGGCCCCAGAAAACCGTCCGCCTTTCCGCCATGGAGGCGGCGGAGCTGACCGTTCACGGGCGGCACGACCCCTGCGTTGCCCACCGGGCGGTCCCGGTGGCGGAGGCGGTGACCGCCGCCGTACTTTTGGATATGCTGTTGGAGGGAAATCATGGAACTTTCTGATATCCGCGCCAAGATTGACGCCGTAGACGAGCAACTGCTGAGGCTCTTTTTGGAGCGCATGGACCTGGCGGAGGAAGTCGCCGCCTATAAAAACGAGCACCGCCTCCCCATTTTGAACAAGGAGCGGGAGCGGGCGGTGCTGGCCAGGGTGACGGAGAGCGCCGGAAGCCGGGAGCGCTACGCCTACCACCTCTTCTCCACCCTGTTTGAGCTGGCCCGGTCCCGCCAGGCGGAGCTTATCGACGCGCCCACCAAGGTGGGGGCCCAGGTCCGGGCGTGCCTGGAAAACCGGGACCAGCTCTTCCCCCAGACGGGATTGGTTGCCTGTCAGGGCATTGAGGGGGGCAATTCCCAGGCGGCCTGTGACAAGATGTTCCCCCGGGGCGGCATCATGTACGTCAAGACCTTCGACGCGGTGGTCTCCGCCGTGGAGGCGGGCTTTTGCAGGTTCGGCGTGCTGCCCATTGAAAACAGCTCCAACGGCTCCGTCCGGGCGGTGTATGAGCTTTTGCAGGAGCACAGCCTCACCATCGTCCGCTCCACCCGGCTTTGCATCCGCCACGAGCTTTTGGCCCTCCCGGGGGTGAAGATGGAGGAGATTACGGAAATCTACTCCCATCCCCAGGCCATCGGCCAGTGCAGCCGCTTCTTAGACGGCCTCAAGGGGGTCAAGGTCATCCCTTGCGACAACACCGCCGTGGCGGCGAAGCTGGTGGCGGAGTCGGGAAATAAGCACGCCGCCGCCATCTCCTCCCACCCCTGCGCGGCGCTGTACGGCCTGGAGTGCGTCAACGGCCAAATCCAAAACAGCGACAACAACTACACCCGCTTCATCTGCGTGGCCAAGGACCCGGCCATCTACGCCGGAGCCAGCCGGGTCAGCCTCATCATCGCCTTTGAGAACAAGCCCGGCGCGCTGTACGAAATGCTCTCCAAGCTGGCGGCCCTGGACATCAACATGACCAAGCTGGAGTCCTGCCCCGTCAGCGGCAGCGACTTCGAGTTCATCTTCTTCATCGAGCTGGAGGCGGACCTCCGGGACCCCAGCGTCCGGGCCTGCCTGGAGGAGATGGAGCGCAGCTGCGCCCGGTTCCACTTCCTGGGGAACTACGCGGAAGTATGAGCGAAAAGTGTTACGGCCTTCTGGGCCGCCGCCTGGGCCACAGCTGGTCCGTTCCCATCCACAAGGCCCTGGGCCGCGAGGGCTACCGCCTCTTTGAGCTGGAGCCCGAGCAGCTGGGGGATTTTCTCCGCCGGGAGGACGTCGGCGGGCTGAACGTCACGATTCCCTACAAGCGGGACGTGATGAGATTCTGCGACGCGATCGACCCGGCGGCGGAGGCCATTGGAAGCGTAAACACCCTGGTCCGCCGGGAAGGGAAGCTGGCGGGCTATAACACGGACATCGACGGCTTTTTGTACATGCTCCGCCGGGCGGACATATCCCTGGCGGGGAAAAAGGTGGTCATTTTAGGCAGCGGCGGGGCCTCCCTCACCGCCCAGGCGGCGGCGAAGAGGGAGGGAGCCCGGGAGATCGCGGTGGTCTCCCGCTCCGGGCCGGACAATTATGAAACCCTGCCGGACCGCCACGGCGGCGCGGAGGTCCTCATCAACACCACCCCCGTGGGCATGTGGCCCCATATGGACGGGGCCCCTGTGGACCTGCGCCGCCTTCCGGGCCTGACGGACGTGGCGGACGTGATTTACAACCCCGGACGGACGGACCTTCTTTTACAGGCGGAGGCGCTGGGCCTGCGCCATGCCGGGGGGCTTTCCATGCTGGTCCATCAGGCCAAGCGGGCGGAGGAGCTGTTTTTTGATAAGCCCATCCCCGACGGGGAGACGGAGGCCATCACCGCCCGGCTTTGGCGGGAGATGACGAACCTCGTGCTGGTGGGGATGCCCGGCAGCGGCAAGACCACCGTGGGCAAGCTCCTGGCGGAGCGGTCCGGGAAGCCCTTCGTGGACCTGGACGGGGAAATCGCCCGCCGGGCGGGCATGTCCATCCCGGAGATGTTCGCCTCCCAGGGAGAGGGCCCTTTCCGGCAGCTGGAGCATGAGGTTTTAACGGAGGTCTGCGCCAAGAGCGGGCAGATCATCGCAACCGGCGGCGGAGCCGTCCTCCGGGAGGAGAACCGGGCCGCCATGCGCCGCACGGGCCGGGTGTACCGCCTCCGGCGGAGGCTGGAGGACCTGCCCACTGAGGGCCGCCCCCTCTCCCAGGCCGGGAGGCTGGAGGAGATGGAGCGCCTCCGGGACCCGCTGTACGCGGCGGCGGCGGACCGGGAGATTTGGAACGTCAACAGCCCGGCGGAAGCCGCCGGAGAAATTTGGAGGGATTTTTATGAGTGAGAAAAAGAAGCGCATCCTGGTGATCAACGGCCCCAACATGAATTTGCTGGGCATCCGCCAGCCGGAAATCTACGGCAACACGGACTACGTGGATCTGGAGAATATGATCACCGCCGAGGCGGAAACGCTGGGGGTGACGGTCTCCTTCTTCCAGTCCAACCACGAGGGGGATTTGGTAGACGCCATCCAGCAGGCCTACTTCGACAAGGTGGACGGCATCCTGATTAACCCCGGAGCCTACACCCACACCAGCATCGCCCTGCTGGACGCGGTGAAGTCCGTGGGCATCCCCACGGTGGAGGTCCATATTTCAGACCCCGACGCCCGGGAGGAATTCCGCCACGTCTCCTACATCCGGGATGCCTGCATCGGCAGCATCCGGGGCCGGGGCGTCCAGGGCTATCTGGCGGGCCTGAAGCTCCTGGCGGAATAAGCGCGAGCATGGAAAAGAGGCTCAGCCGCAAAGCGGCTGAGCCTCTTTCTATGGACCGTGGGACGGTTACGCCTTGCAGCCGCAGGGGGAGCAGGGGCCGCAGGACCCGCCGTCGGCGCAGGAGATGGTGGGGTCGCAGGTGTTCATGCTCACGTCGTAGCGCACGGGGATGGTGACGCAGACCCGCTGGGTGACGGTGATGGTGCTGGAGGTTCCGCAGGGGTCGGTCGTGCAGTTTACCACCGGCACGCCCTGGCAGGCAACCGTAACGGTGCCCAGGGAGGCGGTGGGGACCAGGGTCACCGGCGCGGTGACGTCCACGCATTGGGTCACGATTTTATTGCAGCCGCTGTCCTCTCCCGGGCAGGGGAGAATGGCCGCGTGCTCATAGGCCTCGTTGATACGCAAAGGGAATCCCTCGTTTCCTGGAAATTGGTCCCGGCTTTCCGGGGACCTAGCCCATTCTATGCGGCGGGGCCGTCCGCCGTCCCGGCGCTTTTGGTAAAAATCCCGCTTCCGTTCCGGGACGGGCCGTGTTATACTGGTTGCATATAACGAACAGAAAGAGAAAGGCGGGGCCCGATATGGACGACCACTTGGACGAAAAGCAGGAACAAAAATTCCGCCAGATGACCGAGACTCCCGTCAGCCGCCTGATCTGCCGGCTGGCCCTTCCCTGCATCGTCAGCATGCTGGTTACCTCCTTCTACAACATGGCGGACACCTTCTTCGTGGGCATGCTGAAAAGCAACAGCGCCACCGGGGCGGTGGGGGTGGTCTTCTCCCTCATGGCCATCATCCAGGCGGTGGGCTTTTTCTTTGGCCACGGCAGCGGCAACTTCATCTCCCGGGAGCTGGGGAAGCAGAACTTTGAGGAGGCCAGCAATATGGCCGCCACCGGCTTTTTCTCCGCCCTGGCGGCGGGGACGGCGATCTGCGTTCTGGGCCAGCTCTTTTTGGAGCCTCTGGCCATGCTCCTGGGCTCCACCGCCACCATCCTGCCCTATACGAAGGCCTACCTCCGGGTCATCCTCTTCGGGGCCCCCTGGATGACCTCCTCCCTGGTGCTGAACAACCAGCTGCGCTACCAAGGGTCGGCGGCCTATGCCATGGTGGGCATCGCCAGCGGCGCGGTGCTGAACATCGGCCTGGACCCCCTGCTGATTTTCAACTTCGGTTTGGGCGTGGCCGGGGCGGCCTGGGCCACCATCATCAGCCAGTTTGTCAGCTTCTGCCTCCTTCTGGCGGGCTGCTCCAAGGGGGGCAACCTCCACATCCACATCTCCCGGGTTCAGCTGAAGCTCCCCTATTATGTCCAGATTGTCCGGGGGGGCCTCCCCTCTTTGGCGAGGCAGGGCCTTGCCAGCGTGGCCGCCATCTGCCTGAACCGGGCCGCCGGGCCCTACGGCGACGCGGCCATCGCCGCCATGGGGGTGGTCCAGCGGATCATGATGTTCGGCGGGTCCGCCATGATTGGCTTTGGCCAGGGCTTCCAGCCCGTCTGCGGCTTCAACTACGGCGCGAAGCTCTACCACCGGGTCAGGCAGGGCTTCTGGTTCTGCGTAAAGGCCTCCTTCGGCTTTCTTTTGGCGGTCAGCGCCCTGGGCTTTGCCTTCGCGCCCCGGCTCGTCGCCCTGTTCCGGGACGACCGGTCGGTCATTGAAATCGGCGCCACGGCCCTGCGCTTCCAGTGCGCCACCTTATGCCTTTCCAGTTGGATTGTCATGAGCAACATGATGCTCCAAACCATCGGCAAGACCGCCGGGGCCACCTTCATCGCCATGTCCCGCCAGGGCATTTTCTTCATCCCCCTGGTGTATGTTCTGTCCCGCTCCCTGGGCTTGCTGGGGGTGGAGATGACCCAATCGGCGGCGGACATGCTGACCCTCCTGTGCACCGTGCCCATCCAGCTCCGGGCCCTGCGGGAGATGGACGCGCTGGAGAGCGCCCAATCACCCCCATAAAAAGCACAAAGGGGGCGGCGTCCAGCCAGACGCCGCCCCCACAAGCCCTAGGCCTTGCTTGAAACATGGCAAAACGCTGTCTTTGGGCATCTTTTTCCGCCAGGACTGCGTTGATTTGACTTGAAATCCGTCAGGATTCCCGCGTCAAATCGCCTTGCCTGGCAAAAAAATCTGCCCCAATCCGGCATTCCGCCATTTTTCAAACAAGGCCTAAAGAGTGAAAATTAAAAAATGAGGCACACTAGCCTTGCCGCCCCGTTCCTCTGGGACGGGGCAAATTTTTTCAGAATAGGAGAAACGCGATGAACGCGACGGTAAATGAAAGCTGCATTGGCTGCGGCCTGTGCGCCGGGAACTGCCCGGAGGTATTTTCCATGGGAGACGACGGCTTCGCCCACGGCGGAGAGGTCCCTGACGGAATGCTGGACGCGGCCCAGAGCGCCCGGGACGAGTGCCCGGTGAGCGCCATCAGCATCGGCTGAGGCCCGCGCATACGCGTATAAAAGAGGGGGAGCTGCCCACTTTGGGCAGCTCCCCTTTTACGCTTATTCGTCCAGCTTCAGCACCGCCAGGAACGCCTCCGTGGGAATCTGCACGGAGCCCAGGGAGCGCATCTTCTTCTTGCCCTCCTTCTGCTTTTCCAGCAGCTTTTTCTTCCGGGTGATGTCACCGCCGTAGCACTTGGCCAGCACGTCCTTCCGCATGGCCTTGACCGTCTCCCGGGCAATCACCCGCCCGCCGATGGCCGCCTGCACCGGCACCTCGAAGAGCTGGCGGGGGATGTTCTCCTTCAGCTTCTCGCAGAGCTTCCGGGCCCGGGGATAGGCCTTGTCCTTGTGGGCGATGAAGCTCAGCGCGTCCACCTGGTCCCCGTTCAGCAGCAAATCCACCTTCACCAGCTCGCTGGGCCGGTAGCCGGAAAGCTCATAGTCCAGGGAGGCGTAGCCCTTCGTGTTCGCTTTCAGCGTGTCGAAGAAATCGTAAATAATCTCGTTCAGCGGCATCTGGTAATGGAGCTCCACCAGGTGGGTGTCCAGGTACTGCATGTCCTTGAACTCCCCCCGGCGCTCCTGGCACATGGGCATGATGTTGCCCACGTAGTCGTTGGGGCTGATGATGGACACCTTGACATAGGGCTCCTCCGCCCGCTCGATGGAAGCCGGGTCCGGGTAATTATGGGGATTGTCCACCCGGACCAAACTACCATCCGTTTTATAAACATCATAGATTACGGAGGGTAATGTGGTCACCAGGTCCAAATCAAATTCCCGCTCCAGCCGCTCCTGGATGACCTCCATATGGAGCATACCCAAAAAGCCGCAGCGGAAGCCGAAGCCCAGGGCCACGGAGGACTCGGGCTCAAAGCTCAGCGACGCGTCGTTGAGCCGCAGCTTTTCCAGCGCGTCCCGCAGGTCCGGGTACTTGGACCCGTCCTCGGTATAAATGCCGCAGTAGACCATGGGCTGCACGGGCCGGTAGCCCGGGAGGGCCTCCGCCGCCGGGTTTGCCCCGTCCGTCACCGTGTCGCCCACCCGGGTGTCCTGGACGTTTTTGATGGAGGCGGTGAAATAGCCCACCTCCCCCGCCCGGAGGCAGTCACAGGGCTCCATGCCCAGGGGCAGCAGATGCCCGCACTCCACCACCTGGTAAGACGCGCCGGAGGCCATCATCTTCACCGTCTGCCCGGCCCGGAGAGAGCCCTCCATCAGGCGCATGTAGACGATGACCCCCCGGTAGCTGTCGTACTGGCTGTCGAAAATCAGGGCTTTTAGGGGGGCCTTCTCGTCCCCGGAGGGGGGCGGGACGTTTTTCACAATGTCCTCCAGCACCGCGTCGATGTTGACCCCCATCTTGGCGGAAATCTCCGGCGCGTCCAGGGCCGGGAGGCCGATGATGTCCTCCACCTCCTGCTTGGCCTGGGCGGGGTTGGCGGCAGGGAGGTCGATTTTGTTGAACACCGGGAGAATCTCCAGATCGTGCTCCATGGCGAGGTAGGTATTGGCCAGGGTCTGGGCCTCCACGCCCTGGGTGGAGTCCACCACCAGCACCGCCCCCTCGCAGGCGGCCAGGGACCGGGACACCTCGTAGTTGAAGTCCACATGGCCAGGGGTGTCGATGAGGTTCAGGGCGTAGTCCTCCCCGTCGGCGGCGGTGTAGTTCAGCCGCACGGCCCGGGCCTTGATGGTGATGCCCCGCTCCCGCTCTAAGTCCATGTTGTCCAGGAGCTGGCTCTCCATCTCCCGCTGGCTGACGGCGTTGCACTTCTCCAGAAGGCGGTCCGCCAGGGTGGACTTGCCGTGGTCAATATGGGCGATGATGGAAAAGTTGCGGATGTGGTCTTGGTTTATCATAGAAAAAAGCCTCCTTGGGGAAGTCTTGATGGTGTCATACTTGCGGAAGATGGGGATACACCGCCGCCCACACGCCGGTGTCCGGGTCCCGCTCCAGGACTAGAACGTCGGGACTTGTCCCCCGGTCGAAGTATATCCGTTCGGCGGAATCATCCGGTTGAATGTCAAACCTGTATTCTGACCCAATGCTGCTGTTCAGCCCGCCAAAGCAGCTGTAAAAGGAGCAGTGGATCTCATCGCCGAACTGCTTGGCCTCCATGGCCCGGATGAAGCCCATGGAACCCTCGGGAAACGTCTGTACCGTGACGATGGACCCGTCGTCAGAGACGGAAAACTTTTGCAGATCGATGTCCGTCCTCTTATGAAAGCCCGGCATGACAAACAGTGCTCCGGCGGCCGCGCCGATGAGAAAAGCCAGGACAATGGGCAGGATTTTTTTCATGGGGCCCTCCTTTTTCAGCTCTTGCACCAGTCCGGCGGCTGGTCATGGTCCTCGTACCACCGCTCCCAGAACTCGCCGTCCCACAGCGCGTCGTAGTCGTAGTGTATCACAAACTCCCGCCAGTCCGCCAGGGTCTTTTCCACGTCCTCCTCCCGGAGGAGGAATTTCTCAGCGCACACGTTCCCCAGCACCCACTTCCCGGCCTCGCCGGAGTGGTGGATGTAGTCGCAGTAGTTGTTCAGCTCCGTCACCATGTCCTTGGCAAAAAGCGGCGCGTGGACCCGGACGTTGGGCCAGCGGTTCAGGGTGTGGCACGCCGTCCGCAGGGCCGTAAGCCGGGCGTCCAGGTCCCCCCGGCGGAGGCAGCGGTCCCAGGAGAGGATGCTGTAGGGGGAGAGGAAAATCTCGAACTTCGTCTCCGGGTGGTCCTGGAACCAGTCCTCCATCACCGCCAGATTCTCCAGGGTAAACTGCAGATAGGCGTTTTCCGGCGTCCGCTCCTCCGAAACCGGGGGACGGTCATAGGTCCGCAGGGCCTCGTACCTCCCCCACCGGGAGGTTTTGTCCCAGGTGAAGCCCTCGTCCAGGGTCTGCCCGCCGCCCTGGCGGGCGGTTATAAGGGCGTAGAGGCTGTAGTAGAGGGAGTCCTTGTTCAGAAGATACTTCACGTCGTCCAGGGGATTCCGGTTGTAGAGATACTCCGGCATGGCGTCCGTCACGCCGCCGCCGTCCCGGATCAGGGCGTTTAAATCCAGGGCAAACAGCACCCGCTCCGGCGGGTTCTCCCGGAAGAGCAGGTCCACCACCCGGTCGAACTCGGAAAAGTACCCGTCGGGAATGGTGATTCGCAGCCCTGTGCCGCCGTAAAATTCCTCAATCCAGGCGGCGCGGTAGTTAGCCGCCATGGAGGTGCCCAAAAGCACCGTGTCCGCCGGGACGTTTTTCGCCATGCCCGCCGCCTGATACCGCTCGTTGAAAAAGGCAGGGAGGCGGTCCTCCGGCATCCGGTAGTAGAGGCAGGGGTCCACGGCGTACACAATCCCGCCGCACAGGGCCAGGACCGCCAGCAGGACCGCCAGGAAGCGGCGGGCCCAGCGCTCATAAGTCTTGTTCATGGCTCAGCCTCAGAAATTGGAATAGATGAAGGTGGTCACCCCGGTGAAGGACAGCACGGACCAGGCCGCAAGCAAAGCCAGGACCGCCGCCCGCCAGAAGGCGGGCTTAAAATGGTCCATCTGCCCCACGGCGTTCCGGGGCCACAGCGCCGCCAGCAGGGCGGCGGCAAAGAGCCCATAGGTCAGGACCGGGGCCGTCCAGCCCCGGAGGGCGGGAAACACCATGCCGAAGGCCTTGGCCTCCTTGGCGAACACGTCCGCCATCAGCCACTCCGCCGGGGGGCGGAAGTCGGCGGTGACGGCGGTTTTCAAAAGCGCCAGCGCCTGAGAGACGCCGGGGGCCCGGAAGAAGACCCAGGCGGCGTTGACAAAGGCGAAGGTCACGGCCCAGCGCAGGAGCTTTGGAAGCCTCTCCCGGCCCTTCCCCCAGGCCCGCTCCGCGATCTGGCCCAGGCCGTGGAGCCCGCCCCAGATGAGGAAGGTCCACCCCGCCCCGTGCCAAAGGCCGCTGGCGAGAAAGACAATCAGAATATTGAGATAGGCCCGCCCGGTCCCCCGTTTGCTTCCCCCCAGGGGGAAGTACAGGCATTCCCGGAGGAAGGAGGTCAGGGTGATGTGCCACCGCTTCCAGAATTCCCCCACGGAGAGGCTCCGGTAAGGGGAATCGAAGTTCACCGGGAGGCGGAGGCCAAAGAGGCGGGCGCACCCGGCGGCAATGTCGCAGTAGCCGGAGAAGTCGAAGTACAGTTGCAGGGTGTAGCCTAAAATCACCAGCCAGCCGCCGGGGGCGGAAAGCTCGTCCAGGCGCGCCCAGCCATTGCCCACCACAATGCCCAGGTTGTCCGCCAGCAGCACCTTTTTCGCCATGCCGGAGGCGATGGCGTACAGGGCGGCGGCGAAGTCCTGCCCGTCGGGGCGGAGGAACTTCTCCCCGTGAAGCTGGGGGAAGAACGCCTGGGGCTTTAAAATCGGCCCGGAGACCACAGAGGGGAAAAAGAAAGCGTAGAGGGGCAGATCCTCCCGCTCCGGGCGGAAGCCGCCGGTATAGGCCTCCTTCAAAAGCCAGAGCTGCTGGAAGGTGAAAAAGCTGAGGCCCAGGGGGGCCCAGCCGGGGGACAGGCGTCCCCCGGTGACAAAGCCGGTGTACTTAAAGACCGCCAGCACGCCGGTGTGCCAGGCCGCCGCCAAACAGAGGCAGCGGCGCCGCCGGGCGGCGGTCCGGGGATAGGCGCGGGCGGCGGGGCCGTCCCCTTCCGGCTGGACGCGGATATCCGGCGCGGTGAGGTACCCCACGGCGGCAGCCGACACCGCCATCCCCAAAACCAGCACCAGCAGCGCGGCCCAGCCGCCCCCAATGATATAGAAAATCAGACAGGCCAGGGTCAGGCACTTCGCCGCGATGCGCCGGTCCCACCGGGCCAATCCCAGGCAGACGGCGGTGGCGGCGGCGAGGAAGGCCAGGAAACCAAACGATTGAAAATTCATTTTTCCGGCTGTCTGGAAAGGGCGGTGAGCCGGGCGTCGGTGGTGCTGAGGACCTGGGTCAGGCTCTGGCAGCGCCCCGGATAGGCGGCGTTGATGGCCGGGGACGAGAGGTCCGGGAACTCCGCCTTTTTGGCCTGGAGCTCCCGCAGGGCGGCGGCGTACCGGGCCTCGGAGAGCTTCCGGTCCGCGTCGGCCAGCCCCAGGCCGCAGGTGCTGGGGTCCAGGGCGAAATAGCCCTCGTTGGCCCCGGAGGAGCGGTAGAGGTGCCGGTAGAGCTGGTAGACGGCGCTGCCAAGGTAGGCGGCGGCGGCGTTGATGAGCGTTTTGTCCCCCATCTTGCCCAGAAGCTCAAAAAGGACCCCCACCGCGCCGGAGAGGAGCTTGCTCTGAAGGGTGGCCAAAACGCTGCCCCGGAGGGTGCTTTTCGGCTCGGCGGCGTCCAGGATGTCCTGCTCCGTCAGCATGTTCCCCTCCCGGGAGAGGGTGCGGCCCAGGATGAAGTCGGCGGACACGCCGTAGTAGTCGCAGGCCCGGACGACAAAGCGGAGGCCCGGCTCCCGGATGCCGTTTTCATAATGGGACAGGAGGGCCTGGGAGATGCCCAGTTCCCCGGCGGCGGCCCGCTGGCTGACGCCCTTCTCCTGCCGCAGCAGGGACAAGGTGCGGGAAAACTCTGAACTCATAAGTCGGACGCTCCTTTGGTTTGTTCTCAATTACGCAACGTATAGTTTACCAAACGCGTTACGAGATGTAAAGATATTTTTGGCCGAAAAAATCCCCCGCCCCGGCGTTCCAGGGCGGGGAGAGGCTTACTCGTAAAGTTCCTCGTCGGCGTAGTCGTCGTATTCGGAGCTGAATCTCTGGCTCAGGCGCTTTTTCATGCCGCAGTATCCCACGCTGAGATCGTGCCAGCCGCCGATCAGCAGGCAGACAAAAGCGGCGAAGGCCAGGCTGGCGCCGATGATCTTCATGACCATGCTCGCGGTTTTGCTCATAGCAGCTTCCTCCTAATGATCCAAAATTGAATCTATTATACACCGTCCGCTCCCCTTTTACAAGGGGGGATTTTGCGCCGGAATTTCTATCCGCATTTTACCGCAGATCCGCCCCCGCAAAAGAAAATTTCGGGGCGGGCATTTCCTTTTACAGAAAAGTGGAAGAAAGGGCTTGACAAACCGATCAACTTCGTGTATCTTATATATGTTCTGTTTCGGACGATTAGCTCAGCTGGCTAGAGCACCTGCTTGACGTGCAGGGGGTCACAGGTTCGAGTCCTGTATCGTCCACCATGAAATTCCCTTAGAGCCGCAAGGCTCTGAGGGAATTTTTCTTTCCATTCACCGGAAATTCCGACCCGCTGGATTTCCTATAATTTAGGGCATTTTCGGGCTGTTTCCGGCATCCTTGTGCAAAACTGCTGCAAATTTTCAAAATGGGCCTAACCATTGCGCCGCGGTTGGTACAAAGGTTTTTGGGGTTCAGGCGCCGTTTTTGCCTCCACGGATGTGTTTTGCCGGGAAATTTTTTGTGGAAGCTGTGCCTTGAATCTCCGGCTTATTTTTATACGCTGGCCCGAAAGGCATTCCGGACCTTCTCGGCGGTTTTAGCCTCCCTGGAACGACGGTCGTAGTGGGTGTAGACCTTCAGCGTCATATCCATGGTGCTGTGTCCGGTGAGATACTGGATCTCCTTGACAGCCAGTCCCGCCTCGAACAACCGGGTGATATAGGTGTGACGCAAGATATGGGCCGCGTTGAAGATGCTCCGCAGATTCACCAGCACCTTGGGCTGGAGGGAATTGCTTTTGTCCGAAAGCACCGCCATGATGGACTGAATCTGCATGGGCGTGATGTCCCGGAGGCGGCAGCCGCCAATGTATGGGAGAATGTGCTGGTTCAGGACGTACTTATCCAATTCCACGTCGACGCCCGCTCTGACGTACCGTCCCCGCTTCAACTCCGTGTAAACGGTGCATTGGCTGATACCCAGCTCTGCGGCAATCTTGACCGTGGAGGCGTTCTCCCCCCACATCATTTCAATTTTCCTGCGGCCGTCCAGCGCCAAAGCCCTCACCTTAATCACCTCTTTCACCCGTTTCTGCCCTCGTTTGGGCAAAAAAATGCAGAAAAAGGTCAAATAACCTTTTCTGCATTTGATGTACTGCTTCAGCCCTTCATTTGTATACGTGAAATGCACTTTTTACACCAGCTGTTGAATCAAAGTAATAATGCCCGTTATGCCCACATAGATAAATACTAACTTTTTCACCAGTTCTGCGTCCAGCTTCTCACTTACGCTCAGGCCCAATTGCTGTCCCGCCAATATCGATGCAATCCCCAGTACAGTCATAGGTAAAAGATCCGCTGTATATGCGCCGCTGCTGATGCGTGCGGGAAGTCCTGCGGCATATGTAACCGCAAACAAAAACTGGATATTGGCAATGTATTCATCCTTCTCTTTTGCTGCCGACAGATAATACAACGCCATAGTTGGCCCGCCGATACTAAACAGCCCAGCGCACACACCTGAGACGATACTGCAAATCGTCATGGAGAGAGGGCCTCCCTTTAAAGCGGCTTCCGAGCTAAAAAAGAGAAAGTATCCTGACAATATAACTAAAAAGGCTCCAAATATTACACTTAATAACCACAGGTCTGCTTCAGCTGACAAACGAATTGACAAAACACTTGCCGCCGTATAGATCAGTATCGGAAACAGAACCAACCGCAGCCGGATAGCATGACGAAATCGCAGCGCCAAAGAAGCCGCCAGCCCCATGCAAATGGACGAAGACAGCGCCGGAGACACCACCATATCGAAAAAACAAGGCAGAACCACCATCAAAACAGTTGCTGCTCCAAATCCAGTCACCGTCTGTAAAAAGCCAGCCGCTACAGAGCTCAGTCCCACTGCCAGCCAAACCATTATGCTCTCCTCCTCTAAAAGAGCCGGGCAGCTTCTGCTGTCCGGCCCCTTCATTTTGAATTCCACGCAGAGCGCAGACCAACTCAGCCCCGAATTCTGGAAAGAATCTCTCGCATATGCTGCTTCGCATCTGCTTTGATCTTCTCCTCATCCAGCGTAAGAACCTGCCGGTTACGCATCACTACCTTGCCATTGATGATTGAATCCGTAACATCACGGCCTCCAGCTGCGCACACCAGAGTATTTACCAAATTCTGTGTGGGTGAAATATGGGGCTGGTCAATATCGACCAAAATCATATCCGCCAGCTTTCCCACTTCAATTGTTCCCAACTCATCTCCGCGTCCCAGGGCATTGGCGCCGCCCTGGGTGGCCATACGAAGCAGCATTTTACAGGTCATGACAATTGGGTCAAAGGCGGCCAGCCCCCAAAATGCCTGACTCCCATACCGCAAGGTTTTCATTTCCTCAAACAGATCCGCATTGTTGGGTGCGGCGCCATCCGTTCCCAGGCCAATGGAGGCGCCTGCCTCCAAAATCTGGGGCGCCTTGGGGAATCCATGGTTGGAGAGGTTGCACCTCGGGCAGTGGACCACTTTGACGCCCCGCTCCGCCATAATGTGAATATCGTGCTCAGAGAGCAAAACATTATGGGCAGTGAGAAGGTTGGGACCAAGCACACCCAGACTATCCAAAAATTCTGCGGGACGCATTTTGTAGTTCTGCAAACAGAAGCTCACCTCATCCCTATGCTCGCACAAGTGAGCATGAATCCCGGTATGCAGCGCGGCTGCCCGCTCCCTTACCATACTGATAAGCTCCGGCGTACAGGTCATGACCTGGCGAATGGCAAAGAAAATCCGGATTCGGTCCTCTCCACTGCCGTTGTATGCCCGATAGAGTGCCTCTGTATTGGAAACAGCCTCCTCCCGCGTCTCCTTCATGGCCCCGGTAATGGCGTTTCCCGTGTCCATAGTGGACTTGGCGATGGCCGCCCGCATGCCGGATTCGATTACCGCATCGGCAACACGGTCCATAAACACACCGCCGGAATCCGCAAAGGAGGTTGTTCCGTACTTGATCATTTCCAGGCACGCCAGCTGACCGCTTACATAGGAATCCTCAGGCCGGAGGTTACTCTCAAACGGAACCAGAATACGCGTCCAGATCATGGGGTATTCATCCGCGACACTTCCCCGCAGAAGCTGCTGGCAGCAATGGGTATGTCCATCCACCAGGCCCGGCATCAGCAGCTTTCCCTTTGCGTCGATCACTTCAGCCGCATCCGGAAGACTCTCCCCTGCGGCAAAAATGCCCGCGATCTGATTGCCGCTTACTGAAACGGCACAGTCGTTTCCGGTGGAAAAATCCTTATGCAGGAGCCGGCAGTTTTTTATGAGTAAATCACAAACTTGATTCATGGATTGACTCCTCTCCTCCCGTCAAATGACGCCGGTAATCTTGAGAACGGTCTGCGCAATAATCGCAGAAAACACAAATGTGCCAAAAATCACAAACAGCGTAATGATGATGTATTTCCAGCCCATCTTCGCAAAGGACTTGATCTCCTTGCCCAGGGAAATGCCGATAAACGCTCCCATGGCGGCAGTGGGCGCCATAAACTGAACGTTGGAGGTCAGCGTGATAACCTGTTCCTGTACGGGAGAAATTGGGCAGGACAGCAGGACCGCCAAGACAACAACATACATCATGGAGGGGAGTTTTATAAAGCGGCTCATCGCCTTGCTGATGGTCAGTCCGCCCAGGCCAATACCGCACAGGACCAGTATTCCAGGCACAGACTCAGAGATGGTTATTCCATACCCCACCGTGTTGGAAATGAGAATCAAGGTGAAGATCATCACCATCAGGGCACATGTTTTTCCAAAATACTTGATAACCATTTATCTCTCCTCCTTTGCCGCCTGCTTCTTGAACCGAGGCGACAGCCACTTGTACAGTTTTGTCGTCAAGGGCAGGCTAACAAATGTTCCCATATAAATACCTGTAGCTCCTGTCAGCATATCACTCATGCTGCCCATAAGCAGCACCTGCTCACCGAATTCAGGATAGGCCTCGGCAACGGTAGCGGATGCCGCAGACATCATGGCGCCGCTGCCAACGCCGCTGGCCATACCCAAGGCCAGGGGGTGGAAAAGATCCATGGAGATTATGAAATTAACGAGCAGCGAAATAAAGACCGTACCAATGATGGAACCCACTACATAGACCGAAAACGTGCCCTTTGTCTCTGGCGCGTCCGGGCCGTAAATATCCGTGGTAAGCCCCAGGTTGGAATCCCGGTTGATGGAATAGCAGGCGCCGATGGACTCCTGCCTCAGCCCCAGCAGAAGCGCAAGGGGAAGAGAGAGGAAAATTGTGCCCAGATTTCCGAATTCCTGAAGAATGAGAGCAGGGCTTACCGCAACCAGCTTGCTGAGGTTTGCCCCTGCGGACACACCCATTTTCGCCATGAAAGGAGCCAGAATCATAAGCACAAGCGCCCCTGCTGTCTCGCTTTCCTCCTCCGTGAACACCTTCAAAAGATCTTGCCCTAGCAAGCTGGCAATAATAGTCGTGAAGAGCAAGGAGAAAAAGGTAAAGGTTCCAATCGGCGTATTGATGCGCAGAGTACCGATGCGATCACAGACAGCACACAGTATTGCTGCCACGAGGTATATTTTCCAATATTTGCGTACAGCGCCAGAGACTTTCTCCATAAAATCAACCCTTTCTCTTGTTTCAAATCAAATTGGGGACATCGGATGCATCCCGCGCGCGCATTTTCTAGTAGTTTCGTACTTCGAAGTACTTTCATTATAGGAGAAAAATGTCACTCTGGGAAGCATCTAAAAAACGTTTAGTATCTATCGTTTTTAGCGATGGATCATATAGAAAAACGGCAGCGTATTTCTTAGCGCTCGGCTTTACAAATGGCAAAAAAACGTCTTGTCCCATTTTTCAAACAAGGCCTAAACAGAGTTTCCCTGTAAACCGCCAGGGCTCCTGTATCAGATCACCGAGTGCCGGCAAGAAAGAAAGACCAAAGCCGGCGTTTTACAGCAGGCTTTGGTCCCTCTCCAGTTCTTCCTGGAATAACTTTAAAAACTTCCTTGTTAGAGAGGACTCTCCAATTTTTGACTGCAGCAGATAGCCGATTTCCCAGGAACCGCAATCAGCCGCTGGAACTGCCAGAATTCCGTTTTGCCGTTCGCTTGAGGTACGGTAACCGCTGCCTAAAATATAGGCGTCCAATTCCTGAAGTATCATATAGGCGGCCGCGCGGTCATTGACATTGATAACAGACGGAGAGTACTCCTTCAGCGCGTCGGTAAAAATAATGTCGGTGTCAATTCCCCGGTCATAGGCGACTCTTGGGTAGTTTTTCAGGTCTTCCTCATAGATCACACCAGCTCCCGCCAGCGGGTGCCCCTGGCGCAGGTAAACATGGACAGGCTTATAGGCAATATGATGGAACACTGTACCGGCCATGCGCAGTTTCTGGGTCAGGAAATTCTTGCTGCCTGAAGTAAAAAACAGAATTCCCACATCATATTTTCCGGCAGAGACGGCATTCAGTACCTCAGATGTACGCATCTCATAGAAATCCACACGATAGCAGTCTTCCATATGTTCCCGGACCAGACTGCACAGCGCGTCAATTCCTGGCATGTGGTGCTGCGTTGCAACTGAAAACTCAATGCGCTGCTCTGTGTGATCCACATATTTCGTATTCAGCATGTCCACCTGCTGCAAAATACGCTTTACATCCAAAGCCAGGCTGGCTCCCCGCTCTGTCAGGTCGATTCCGCTGCTGCTGCGCCTAAACACCTCAAAACCGAACTCGGATTCGATATTCTGTATAGCGACAGAAACTGTAGATTGGGTGGTGTACATCTGTCTGGCCGCCTTGCTGACAGAGCCTGCATAAATAACCCCAAGGAAATAGCGCATCTGTTGAATAGTCATAATGGCCCTTTCTGCTTTTTCGTCTTATTTTATCTTAGAGAGTCTGATGCTGTCAAGATTTTCGTGCTGAGATGTAATGTATAAAGGGTGGTTTTACCAGGCCGCTACATTACATTGACTGCGGTTCATTTGTGCCAGAATGGCACGGGTTGGAGGGGCGCTGATCGACCAGCAGGAGGGAACCGAGGGGGAGCGTCCGGGGATGGCCTGGGCGCTCCGTTCTCTTTGCCGGCCCTCTGCTAGGGCGCACTTACTCACCACCGGCCAGGGGCCTGCGGTGGTACTGCCTGACGGCAGCCGTGCGCTCTCCGGGGGGCGGCTCCGCCGGGGGGCGCTCCCTGCCGGTATATACCAGCAGACGCCAACGGCGGCTTGTGCGTCGAACGTAGCCGCGCCAATGCACTGGGGGGCTTGGGGGCCTTTGGCCACCAACAAGCTGCGCCCGGGTATATACCGGTGCAGTGCTTGCTACCACTGCTATCGACCTTCAATGTGTACGTCTTAGTTGATGAAAACGGTCACAGAGGAAGATTGGATTGTAATCCTACTGTTATCTGATAAAGTAGTTACGAAAGGAGGAGGCCATGAAAATCACAATAAATCAAGATCAATCTTATTCTGAAACAGAGGTCATCATCAACTGTCATCAGGCGGACGAGGATATCTTAAGACTGGTAGCTATGCTCCGTATATACCAGAAAAAACTGGTCGGTATTTTGGATGGAGAGCGGCATTTGCTGGACGTGAAGGATATCCTCTACATCGACACAGCAGACAAGAAGACGTTTCTTTACACAGAGAAACAGGTTTTTCAAAGTGCGTTGCGGTTGTATGAGCTGGAGGATACCTTAAAGGAACTGGACTTCTTTCGAGCTGGGCGATCTACCATCCTCAATTTCCGACGGGTGCGGTCCGTCCGCCCGGAATTGGGGAGGCGGTGGCTGGTAACCATGGATAACAACGAGCAGATTTGGGTATCCCGTCAGTACGCCGGGGAACTGAAGGAAAAATTACAGCAAGCGGAAAGGAGTATTTTCAAATGAAAAAGTTTTTCAAGGGTTTAATCGAATGTAAATTGTCGGCCTGCGCCATGTTTACTGCCGCTATGTTTCTCTATCTGTGCTTTTGCCTTGTATACGATAACCGAGAAGTATCCACTGTATTACTGTGGGGGTTGTTTTGGGTAAGCGTCGCCGGGGCTCTCATCCAAGCGGTGTGTTTCTCAGACTGGATCATCAAAAAGATGCGTTATACGTGGCGTAGTTTGTTGTTTGTGCTTCTTTTTCTCCCGGTGATGTCCCTTGCCGCCTGGAAAACAGAATGGTTTCCGGCGGATCAGACAGGAGCATGGGGCATGTTTATCGGTATCTTTTTCCTCATCTTCTTGGTTATGACCATTGGCTTTGATATCTACTTCCAGGTCACAGGCAGAAAATACGATGGGCTCATCGGGCAGTATCGGAAAAAGAAAGAGGACGCAGAAAATGACAGTTAATCGTAAATCTCCCCTTGACAAATGTTTTCTTGTGAGAGCCTGCTTGAGATGATCCTTCCCAATCTGGACAATCTTTCCTGTGTAAAGAAGTTTCTGGTAAATGGGGGATACTCCGGCGAACGCTTTGCCGATCAGGTCAAGGAGATTTGCGGCGCGCAGGTCGAAGCTGTAAAGCGCAGCGAATTACACAAGTTTGCTGTGTTGCCGCGCCGTTGGGTGGTGGAGCGTCTTTCCGGCTGGCTCGACAAATTCCGCAGGCTTTGGAAAAGTTGTGAACGCAAACTTCTTACCCCTGCCCAGATCCTTACGTTTGCACTCATTGCCATCCTTATTAGAAGATTTTAAGCAGGCTCTTAGTGTGGTTTTAGAAACCGATACGGGTGATAACTCTATTGGAAAATCCGCTTTTTTGTTAATCGTGGCGTATGTTTTGGCGGTAAAACTTACGCAGACGCAACCGATATAATCAACAATTTAGAATATGGACGGAGACGAGCTCATGTTTTTCAGGCGGCGGTACAGAGTGGCCCTGCTGATGCAGAACCGTTTCGCGATTTCCGTTTTGCTGATCCCCTGCTTGATGAGCAGCAAAATCTGTTCATCTTCTTCATCCTTTGCGGAGGGCTCGGGTCGGAGTCCGTCCCGCTGGAGAATGGGAACGTCTGACAGCCGCAGGGTGTGCTGCTCGACAGAATTTACAATCATTTCCGCAATGCGGTACAGGTCGTCCAATCTTGTCCACCGGCGGCGCCGGATCGCCTGCTTCAGCTCTTCACTTAGGGCAAGGCGGTTGCAGTGCCGCTTTTCAAAATAGGCGTCCAGGATGCTTTCAAAAACCGGAAAAAACGCGGGAGAATCAGAACTTAACTCCGGAATCTCCAGCACGTGGTCCTGGAGAATCCCCAGGAACCGGTCGGTAAGCAGGCCGGCGGCTTGCAGGTCCTGGAGAGGCAGGCAGGTGGAAAACAGCAGGCGAAGGTCAAAATGGCCGCAGAGGCTTGGACTTTTCAGGGGCAGCTTGCATTCGATGATATTGCTCAGCTTATTTTGGAGGGCGTAGGACATAAACTCAATGTTTTGGAAGCAGACGGTTCCGTAGGATGCCTGCCACAGAAGGCCCGTCTCCGGGGCGGTGGCGTCACCGAAGACGGCCTCCGCCTGGGAAAGCGGAGGAAGGCTCTGGCAGTCGATAGAAAGCAGCGGCTTGCCGCCCCGGGAGGAGTTGGCGTGAATGTAAGAAGCCAGAATGCCCTTGCCGCTGCCCTGGGAACCGGAGAGGAGAACAGGAAGCTGCGAACAGCTCAGGCGGGCGGCGTGGTCCAGCAGGGCGCGATAGGGCGGCAGATGGCGAAAGGGAGGGGCCTGGCACTCCTGTAAAATCACCCGAGCGGAGGAGGAGATGGGACGCTCATGGCTTCTCAGAATCAAAAGAGAATCGGATCCTCCCGCATATCCGGGCACCCAGGTGACATGGCCGAAGAAGCCGTCTGGGTCCAAGGAGGCGTAAAAAAAGGCTTGGACCGTAGTGCGGGAGAGGGGCATGGCAAGGGGCAGAAGTTCCCCTACGGTTTCTGTGCCATCCGGGAACAGCTCACTGGATGCTCCCCGCTTGGAGAGAAGCATTCCATCCCGGTCAACGGTGGCAATGCCGATGCCCGTCAAAAAATCCAGGGATATTTGCTCCTCCGAAGCGGGCTCCGAGGCAAACTCGCCGCTTAAGATCATGGCGACGATCTGCGCCGCTTTTTCCAACGTATCCACGGCGTTTTGCAGTGTCCCGAACATGTTGATGCTCCGGGTGATGGGAGCGATCATCGCCATAGCGCCGAGAATCTGTTCACCATGCTTGACAGGGACACCGATAAAGCCGCTGACACTGCACGTCAGACGCTCGGAACAGACGTTGCAGCCGGGATTTTCCTGGGTTTTGCTCAAAATGACCGGTTTTCCCGTTTTGACGACGTTGGTGATGATGGAGGATACCGTGATCTTAGATTGACTTTCTTCTGAGGCGTCGGAATAGGTGCTGGCGATTTTCCGAAGGTTGTAATCCGCGATCAGGAAATCCGCCTTGATGATATTTGACAAAATGGCGCAGAATTTGTTCAGGCTTGTGCTGATGTGTTTGGTATCCATAGAATGCTTCAAACCTTTCTTTTGTGGAAGGGGCCCATGAGAAATTCCGTCACAGGCCGAAAAGGCGGCTGCGGCATGGCCCATGTTATTCGACATCATGGACATTTATAAGCATTATACCATATCCCACAGGGTAGGAGAAGCGCAAAAAATCAGGAAATATGAAGCTGTCCGGCACGTCTCTGCCGGACAGCTTCACATTTATGCAAAGAGGGGGGAATCACTCTGTACGGACCCAGACTCCGGATTTCATAACACCGGTAAGACTTGTATTAAACCTCCTCAAGTCCTCCAGGGGATTCTGCGTTAAAATAATTAGATCTGCGTCCCGGCCGGGTTGGATAGAACCGGTTTCGGAGCCGATCCCCAGAAAGCCGGCGGCAATATCCGTGGCGCTTCGGATGACCTCTGCGGCGGACATGCCTGCCTGCTGCATAAAGATCATCTCACCGGCAATATCCTCCGGCTCGATGAGAAAGACGTCCCGGCCATAGAGAATGGTGACGCCCTGCCGCCTGGCCAGATGGAAGCGCTCACATTTGAGTTCAAACAGGCGCTGGGCGCTTTGCCGGACTTCCGGAGGAATCTGATACTGTTCTCCGATTTGGGCCACCAATCCATAGGGAGAGAATGTGGGAACAATGGCAATGTGTTTCTCCAACAGCTTTTCCACCAGCTCCTGGTCCAGCATGGTGGCGTGCTCAATGGTAGAGGCTCCCGCCTCGGCGGCGTTCATCATAGCCTTTTTGCTGTGGGCATGGCAGGCGATCTGCTTGCCAACGCGGTGCCCTTCCCGACAGATGGCCTGCAACTCGTCCAGGTCGATCTCCGCGGTGTCCGGAATTTCATTGGTTCGGCCCAACCCTCCGGTCAGCATGACCTTGAGAAAGTCGGCGCCTTGGGCAAGCTGTTCTCGAGCAGCCCTGCGGGCCTCTTCCGGGCCAGAGATGTGGACGGCGGAGGGCATGTGCCCGCCGGGGATGCTGATGGCGCTTCCGCATACCAGAAGCCTGGGCCCCTCTAGCTGTCCCTTGCGAATGGAATCCCGCAAGGCGGCGGTTTCGCCATACATCGCGCCGCATTCCCGGACAGTGGTGAAACCGGCGTACAGCATCCGCTTGGCATAGCCGGCACACATATAAGCGCCCTCCATGGGGGCGGCGTTATAATACGCGCGGGTCTGCGGGTCGTCTGCCGCCATGCCGAGATGCCAATGACAATCAATGATTCCGGGCAGCAGGAAGCGCCCGTTGAGGTCGTACTCCTGAATTCCGGGAGAAGGAGGAAGGCAGTCCTCCACCAGCGCAATGGTTTTCCCGGAAACCCGGATGTCCTTGCGGACAAAACCGTCCTTCTGCCATACGGCGCCATTTCTGAAAATCAGCTCCAATTTGTCCGCTCCCTTCGTTTCAAGGCAACTGAATGCAGCAGATTATTGAGGCACCAGCTGCCAGGTTTTGTTGCTGTCCAATTGGACGATGTTGACGCTGCAGATGCACTGGCGGGCGTCCGTCCACTCAAAAGAGCCGGTTTTCCCTTCCCAGGTGCCCAGACTGCACAGAGCGCCGTACATCTTCTGGCGGTCTCCCGCAGCACCGTTCTTTGCGCAGGTGAGGATCTGCATGGTGCCCTCGTAAGACATGCGGGAGAACAGGTTGGCGTTCATATTGCCCACCTCGTTGCAGCGCTGGTTGAGCCACACGCAGCCCTCGTCGGGGTTGTCAATGTAGTAGGTACAGTGGCAGTAAAGGCCCACGGCATAGTCACCTGCCAGCTCGATGAACGCGTCGTTGATGAGGGATTCCACGCAGTACCAGGTGGGCTTGAAGCCAAGCTGGTCGGCCTGGCGCAGGATGGCGGCCATGTCCTGATACTGGACGTTGATCATGACCAAATCGGGATTTGCGTCCTTCAGCTGCGCGATGATGGGGGTGAAGTCGCTGACCTCTCCCTCGTTGTAGGTGATGGAGGCGACCAGCTCACAGCTGCTGTCCTTGGACAGTTCGTCAAACTCCTCGGAGGCGTAAGTCGTAAAGAATTCGCCGGCGTCATTGTTCAAGGCCACCAGGGCTACCTTTCTCCCGCCCAGAACCTTTACCGCGTTGTCGGCCATGATGGGCCAGACGTAATTGGCGGCAATGTTTTGCTGGAAGGTGTAGGTATACTCTGTGGCAATGCGGCCGTCGGAGGAGACAGAGCAGAAGAAGGGGGTTTTTGCCTCGTCAAACAGCGGGGCCATCGCTAGAGCGTTGGAGCTGGAATAGGTTCCGATGGCGGCGTCGTATTTTTGGTCGTCGATGATCATTTGGGCCACGGTAGCGGCCTGAGTGGTGTTGTTTTGATCGTCGAAGACGTCCAGGACCACCTTGCGGCCGTTGATTCCACCAGCCTCGTTGATTTCGTCCACGGCGATCTGGGCGCCGGTTTTCTGCATCTCGCCGTACTGGGCCTCATTGCCTGTCATGGGCGCGATGAGAGCCAGGTGGTAATCGTTTTGGGTTTCGCCGCTGGAATCCGCCGGGGAGGCGCTGGGAGCAGATTGATTTGCGCATGCGGCAAGGACAAAGAGCATACCCAGTGTAATAATCATGCAGTTTAGCTTTTTCATGTTGACCTCCATTAATTCAGGTTGTTTCTGCGTGGATTTTGTTCGGGCTTTTGTCAGCGGAGCCCTGAAAAATCGGCGCGGTCAGGCCATCGGCTTTCTGTGATAAAGATATCAGTTCCCTCCCCCTGATTCAATGATAATTATGCCTAAAACACGCGGATGTTTTTTTTAATCGAAAATATGGCACAGGCCGATTTTTGACCTTAATATTGTACATAATATCTAAATTGAGAAAAATTGATTTGTGTATTATTGGAAGTGTCCCGTGAGGCGCGCGTGTGTATCGGAGCGCACAAGTGTATCATATTTTGGGGATTTGAGACTGAATGATACATATTGCTCCCCAAAATGATACATTTTGCTGAAAGCAAATTTGCATTTTTCAAAAGGCTATGCTACATTCTGCTTGTCAGCGGGCCTTTGAACGGTCAAAAAACACTTTTTGTATATGGGGGGATGACTTTTGGACATGTTTTTGATCTATACGATCAGCGGGATTGTGCTGGGCAGCGTTTACGCTCTGACCGCGGTGGGATACTCCATTGTCTATGGCGTTCTGGAGCTTGTGAACTTTGCGCATGGAACGATTTTCATGGTTGGAGCCTACCTGATGTACATCCTGTGTACATTGCTGGGCGTTCCGCTGCTGCCGGGCGCGGTGATTGCCGTTGCCCTGACCGGGGCCGTGGGCATCCTCTATGAGCGGATCGCCCTGCGGCCGCTGAGACTTCGCAACCTTCCCAAGTTTTGTTTTCTAATCTGCACCATTGGTATTTCCATCGTGCTGGAAAACATTTTGTTTGTCACCATGGGCTCGGAGGCACGCCTGTATCCCACGCTGCGGGAAGGGACGTACTATTCGGTTTTGGGAGTCAACCTCTCATTTGTTCAGCTTCTTATCATGCTGGTGGCGGTGGTCTTAATGGCGGCCTTGGTGATTTTCCTGAAAAAATCCCCTCTTGGTATGGCGATGCGGGCTACCGCGCAAAATAGAACGGCTACGGAGTTGATGGGAATTTCAGTGGATGCCATCGTATCCATCACGTTCTTCCTGGGCTCCGCCCTGGCCGCGGTTTCGGGAATCTTTTACTGCATGGCTTTTCGAAGCGTCAGCACCGGCATTGGCGCGCAGATCACGCAAAAGACGTTCGCGTCAACGGTTCTGGGCGGCATCGGCGAGATTGGCGGCGCGGTTATCGGCGGGCTGATTTTGGGGCTGACGGAAAGCTACACATCGGGGTATATTGGGAGCGAATACCGGGATGTGGCCGCATTTATTGTTCTGATTGCGGTTCTCTTAATCCGTCCCTCCGGACTGCTGGGGAAACCCGCACAGAAGAAGGTGTGAGCTATGAAAAGGAATCAAAAACATTTGGCGCCCTGTATTACGCTGGCTGTCGCGCTTGTGTTTCCTCTGGTCTTTTCGGGCAACAATACGGTCATCCGCCTGGGGGCTGTCTCTCTTCTGTATGGCATTCTGGCAGTCAGCCTGAACTTGATTTCCGGCGTGGCGGGACAGATCTCCATGGGTCATGTAGCATTTTATGGAATCGGGGCATATGTTTCCGCCATGCTGTCCATGCGGGCGCAGTTTCCCTTCCTGCTCTGCCTGCTCTGCGCTTTTGCCCTGTCCGCCGTTGCGGGGCTGATCATTGGCATACCGTCCCTTCGCATGCAGGGCGGGTATCTGGCCATCATTTCCATTGGTTTTGCGGAAATTGTGCGCTTGACGCTATTGAATTGGAAGAGCTTTACCAACGGGGCGAAGGGGCTTCTGAACATTCCCAGGCCTTCGATCTTTGGATATACCATCTCGTCCGTGACGCAGACGTTCTATTTCTTCCTGTTCTTCCTTGTGGTGGCCTATGCAGCGCTGTCCAATCTGATTTCGTCCAAGTTCGGCCGGAACCTCAAGGCGATCAAAAGCGACGACATCGCCGCTGAGGCCATGGGTATCCACGTGTACCGCAGCAAAGTGACGGCCTATGTGATTTCCGCCTCCATAGCGGGGGTTGCGGGCTCTTTGTACGCCCACTACATGATGTTCATTTCCCCCTACAGCTTTACCTCCGACGTGTCCACTTCCATTTTAAGCATGGTGGTGCTGGGCGGCTTGGGGAACATGTACGGCGCCCTGATTGCCGCAATCGTCCTTACGGTGCTGCCGGAGACGCTGCGTTCGCTGGAGAGCTACCGGATGCTGATTTACGGCGTGCTGCTTGTGACCATCATGCTTTCCAAAACCACGGTCTGGAGTGAGACCAGGCTCGGTGCGGCGGTTTCCAATGCGAGGAAGAAGCTGACCGCCTTCCGGCCTGGAAAAGGAGGGGAAGAACGATGAGCCTTTTGACGGTAGAGCATATCAGCAAGTCCTTTGGCGGCATCAAAGCCGTTTCAGACTTTTCCTTTCAAGTAGGCAAGGGGCAGATCGTCAGCATTATCGGCCCCAACGGGGCGGGAAAGACCACCGTGTTCAACCTTTTGACCGGCATTTACCGGCCCGATACCGGCAGCATTCGTCTGGACGGGGAGGAGCTGGTGGGCCTGAAGCCCTATCAGCTGATCGAAAACGGCGTGGCCCGGACCTTCCAGAACCTCCGGCTCTTTTCCGAGCTTACCGTCCTTGAAAACGTGATGATCGGCTATCAGAGCCGGATTCATTACTCTTTGTGGGATTCTCTGCTTGTGACGAAGAAGAAGCGGCAGGGAGAGGCGCAGGCGGAGGACCGGGCCCGGGAAATTATTGAGCGGATTGGGCTGAGCCACCAGATTGACAACGACTGCAAGAACCTGCCCTACGGAATGCAGAAAAAGGTGGAGATTGCCCGGGCGATGGTGAGCGAAGTGAAGCTGGTGCTGCTGGACGAACCGGCGGCGGGCCTCAACCCCAGCGAGACTGCGGAAATGTCCGATTTTATCCAGCGGCTGAAGGAGTGGGGCTATACGGTTCTTCTGATTGAACACGACATGAACCTGGTTATGAAGATATCCGACTATATTTATGTAATGAACTACGGCGCAGAGCTTGCCGGGGGTCTGCCCGCGGAAATCCGGAGCAATCCCCAGGTTATTGAGGCTTATATCGGGAAAGGAGGTGTGCAGCGTGTTCTTAAAAGTGGATAATCTAAACACTTACTACTCCAAGCTCCACGCCATCTGGGACATCTCATTCAACGTGGAACAAGGGGAAATCGTCACCCTGATCGGGTCCAACGGTGCGGGCAAGTCCACGCTGCTGAAGACCATCTCCGGGACGCTGAAGCCCAAAACCGGCAGCATTGCGTATAACGGAACGGACATCGCCGGGGAAAAACCGAGCAAAATCGTGCGCAGCGGGCTGGTGCTGTGTCCGGAGGGCCGCCAGATATTTCCCAAAATGACAGTCCAGGAGAATCTCCGCATGGGAGCGTATATCTGTAAAAGCAAAGGGGAGATGGAAGCTGGCTATGATCGGAATTTTGCCCTTTTCCCGATTTTGAAGGAACGTTACCGCCAGGAGGCGGGCACGCTTTCCGGCGGAGAGCAGCAGATGCTGGCCATAGGACGAGCCCTTATGAGCAGTCCGAAGCTGCTAATGCTGGACGAGCCCTCTCTGGGCCTGTCTCCCGTTTTGACGGAAACGGTGTTTCAACTGATTCAGGAGATCAACGCCCAGGGTGTGACTATTTTACTGGTGGAGCAGAATGCGGTCATGGCGCTGAGCATTGCCAACCGGGGTTATCTGTTGAGCAGCGGCCACATCCAGGCCAAGGGCACCGGAGAGGAGCTGCTCAACAGCGACGAGATCCTGGCGGGCTATCTCGGCTGAGGTATGAAGGGCCGCGCCGGGGCGTGCCGCCAGTGCGGAGGCTTTGCGCGCGGCAACTGAACGAAACGATTATGGGGGATTTCAAATGAAATACATGAAATTTGGCAATTCCGGGCTTACGGGTTCCGCCATCACCTTCGGGGCGATGCCGCTGGGCGGGGGCTCCTGGTGGAGCAATTCGGACGATAAGGAATCAATCCGGACGGTTCACCGGGCCATCGACCTGGGCATCACGGTGTTTGATACCGCACCTGTTTATGGCTATGGGCACAGCGAGGAAATCCTGGGCCAGGCGGTCAAGGGCCGCAGGGATCAAGTCCTGATTTCCACAAAATGCGGCCTGTGGTGGGATGACGACGAGGGCACCTACCACTTTACCAACGATGGTCATGTGGTTCGCCGGAACGTGTCCCGCCGGGTTATCAGGCTGGAGCTGGAGAAGAGCTTGAAGCGCCTGGGTACGGACTATATTGACATCTATTATACCCACAATCCGGCAAAGCCGCCCTTTGACACACCTGTGGAGGAGACGGTAGGAACGCTGATGGAGCTGAAAAAAGAGGGCAAAATTCGGGCGATCGGCGCCTCTAATATGACGGTGCCCCAGATGGAAGAGTATCTGAAGTATGGGGAGATTGACTTTGCCCAGAAAAAATACAGCATCATGACGCGGGATATCGAAAAGGACATGCTTCCCTTCTGTCAGGAGCATGACGTCGTGCTCCACGCCTACGCCACCATCGAGCGAGGACTGCTGACCGGAAAAATTACCAAGGACTATACCTACCCGGAAGGGGACGCCCGAGGCGACCAGCCCTGGTGGAGGCCGGAGCGTTTTCCTTATGCGGTGGATTTTGTGGACAGCCTGCGGGATATGTGTGAGAAGTACCAGTGCAGCATGGTGAACCTGTCCACCGCGTGGCTCCGCGCCCAAAGCCCGAATGTCAATGTGATCTGCGGGGCGCGCAGGGTTCCCCAGATCGAGGAAAGCGCTCTGGGCTGCGAGGTCGAGCTGATGCCTGGGGATGTGCAGGAGATTCGCCGGCGGGCCGAGGAACTGGACGAGAAGATCAAGGACCTGTAAGGAGGAGAGAACATGAACAGCTATGAACGCATGCGGGCGCTGGTAGAGGGCCGGCCCGTGGACCGGGCCGGTGTCTGCGGATGGTTCCATATGCCCCTGGTGGACCACAACATCACGGATTTTGTAAACGCCACCATTGCCGTCACCGATTACTGCGGATGGGATTTTGTCAAGCTGATGACCAACGGTAATTTTATGCCGGAGGCCTATGACGCCGACCTGACTCCGTCCCGGGATCCCCATGAATGGTGCGCCACGTTTCATCGCTATCCCATCCGGGATATGGAGGATTTGAAAAAACTGAAGGTCCTGGACGCAAAGAGCGGTTCCCTGCATAGGGAAGTGCTGGTGACCAAGGCCCTGTGCGGCCATTACAGGGACACGGTTCCGGTAATCGCCACCATCTTCAGCCCCCTGACCAGCCTGCAGGAGATGATGAGCTCCCTGAATCCCACCGGGATCAAAAGATTTATCAGGGAGAACCGGCAGGAGCTTCACAATGCGCTGAGCATCGTGACCCAGACCATCCGGAATTACCTGGACGAGCTGATCGAGGCGGGCATTGACGGGGTCTTTTTCGCCAATCAGTACTCTATGTCCACCATCATCACTCCGGAAGAGTTCGACGAGTTCTGCAAGCCCTATGACCTGGAGATTCTGAATTACATAAAGGACCGGACCTGGTTCAATATGCTCCATGTCCATGGGGACGCGAATCTGATGATGGATCGGTTCCTGGACTATCCCGTCCAGGCCATCAACTGGGAGAACGTGCCCTCCAAGATCTGCGACCGCCAGCGGACCACGGTGAAAATGGTCCGGCAGATGACCGGCAAGCTGCTGATCTGCGGCATTGACCAGACGGCGGATTTCTACAACAAGGACAATGACCGGGAGGCGGTCAAGGCCCTGCTGAAGGAGCGGTACGATGCAGTGGCAAAGGAAGTGGGGGGCAACGGCTTCGTCTTTGCCCCGGGCTGTTCCATGCCGCTTGATGTGGAGCCGTATCTGTTCACCCTTCTGAAGGAGGTCGCAGAGGAGGCCTGATCAGAGCTTCCGGGGGCTCCGGAGGCTGGAAAAGGGATTCGCGCAAGAGCCCTCCGTAGTTGGGAAGGAAGGATTCTATCATGAAGAAATTTATAAACGCCAGCGAAGATGTGGCTCGGGAGGCGTTGGAGGGGTTTGCCGCCTGTTTTTCCGAGCGGTACAGGCTCCACGACGAAGTCAACGGCGTTCTGCTTCGCCGGCCCAGAGACCACAAGGTCTCCCTGGTGGTGGGCGGAGGCTCCGGCCATGAGCCCATGTTCAGCGGCTTCGTGGGGACCGGGCTTGCGGACGCCGCCGCCTGTGGGAATATTTTCGCGTCCCCCGATCCCGGTACCATCTTCCAGACGGCCAGGGCCGTGGAAGGGGGAAAAGGCGTCTTATTTGTCTACGGCAACTACGCCGGGGACAATCTGAACTTTGACATGGCGGGGGAGCTGCTGCAAAAGGAGGGGATTCCTACGGCCCATGTGCGGGTCTGGGACGACTGCGCCTCCGCTCCCGCCGAACGCATGACGGACCGCCGGGGCATTGCGGGAGACGTGTTCGTCATTAAAATTGCCGGCGCGGCCTGCGACGCGGGGCTGGAATTGGAAGAGGCGGCGAGAGTCGCAGGACAGGCCCGGAACAACCTGCGGTCCATCGGCGTGGCGGTGAGCTCAGCCCATATCCCCGGCGCGGCGGAGCCGATTTTTGAACTGGCCGGCGATGAGATGGAATACGGCATGGGCATCCACGGGGAAAAGGGAATCCGCCGGACAAAAATGCAGCCGGCGGACGAAGTGGCGGAATACCTTTATGACGCGTTGCAGAAGGATCGCCCTTTAAAAGCCGGGGACGAGGTCTGCGTGCTGGTGAACGGGCTTGGAAGCACCACTCTGCTGGAATTGAGCATTGTCTACCGAACGCTTCAGCGTCTTCTTGTACGGGACGGGATCGTAATTCACAGCTCGGATATGAACAGCTACTGCACCACGCTGGAAATGGGCGGATTATCCGTTTCCGTGCTCCTGCTGGACGAAGAGCTGAAACGATTTTTCGACGCGCCCTGCGCCAGCCCGTTTTATACCAGGGGCTGCTGTCAGGAGGAGTTCCCGGTGGAGACGGAGCGGGAGATTCTGACCGGGACCGGGAAGAGGAGGACCTACAACCCCGCCGCCGGACGCGAATACATAGAGGCGCAAGCCGCAAAAGAATGGGAGACGCTGGATTTTTCCGTGGCAAAGGCCATGCTGCTTTCCGTGGCGGAGGCTGTTGTAGAGGCAGAGCCCATGCTGACGAAGGTGGACAGCGCCATTGGAGACGGCGACCATGGTATCGGTATGAAAACAGGCTTGAAAACGGCCCATGCGGAGCTGATGAGACTGCCGGAGGGGAATAACGTTTATGAACCCTTCTTTGTGGTGGGAAACGCCATGCTGATGAGCATGGGCGGTGCGTCAGGAGCCATTTTCGGCAGCATGTTCATGGGCGGAGCGGAAGGGAAAGCACCCAGGGAACGCCTGCGCTCAGAGGAGCTGGCGGCATTGATGGAGGATGCGCTGAGAGCCGTCCGGAAGCGCGGTCACGCGCAGGTGGGGGATAAGACCATGGTGGATGCCCTGTCCCCGGCGGTGGATGCCATGAAAGCAAATGCGGAAAAGGGGCTGGCGGTCATGCTGCGGGCGGCGGAGGCCGCCGCCCGGGCGGGCATGGAAAGCACGAAGCGCTTTGAGGCGAAATTTGGCCGGGCCAAAACCCAGGGGACGACGATCGGGTTTCAGGACGCCGGAGCTACCAGCGTCTGGGTTATGCTGAAGGCAATGGCTGATTTTGCGGAACGGTATAGGAAATGAGGGCAGAAGAATGAAAATTGTATTTGGCTGCGATCCCAACGCGGCGGCTTTGAAAGAGGAGCTTATCGAAATGGCCCGGGAGCTGGGACATGAAGTGGTGGACATGGGCGGCGACGACCCTGTCTACGCCAACACGGCCATCGCCGTGGCGGAGGCCGTGGCAGGAGGAAAGGGGGACCGCGGCGTGCTGCTCTGCGGGACGGGCCTGGGCATGTCCATTGCGGCCAACAAAGTGAAGGGAGCCTATGCCACGCTTTTGACGGATGTGTACTCGGCGCAGCGCGCGATTTTGAGCAATGATGCCAATATTGCCTGTATGGGTGCGCAGACCCTGGGGGGAAAGCTGGCCCAGGAGCTTTTGAAAACGTGGCTTGGGCTGCGGTTCGACCCAGGCAGTTCCTCTGCGCCCAAGGTGGCGCGCTACCACGAATACGACGAGGAACGCTGACATGGAAAAGCAAAAAAAGCTGTATCTCGGCACAAATACGAAGATGTATAAGACCATTGCCCAGACACAGAAATTCCTGACGCGGCTCCGGGAGGAGACGGAGGATATTTCCAGGGAAAAGCTGGAGCTTTTCGTAATCCCCTCGTATACCGCCCTCTACCATGCCCGCCAGTGCGTGCAGCCCCATGAGATCCGGCTGGGAGCGCAGAATATGGGGTGGGAAGACACGGGTCAATTTAGCGGCGAGATTTCTCCTTTAATGATCCGGGAAACCGGAGCAGATCTGGTGATGATCGGCCACTCGGAACGGCGGCATGTGCTTCTGGAAACAGACGAGATGGAGCGGAAAAAAGTGGCGTGCGCTTTGCGGCACAATCTGACGCCTCTGCTGTGCGTCGGAGAGACGGAAGAGGAAAAGCGGCTGGGACTTTCCGACGAAAGGCTGCGGACTCAGCTGAAAGCGGGCCTGTATGGACTGGCTCCGGAGGAAGCCGCGAAGCTCTGGATTGCCTATGAGCCGGTTTGGGCCATTGGTGTGGGAGGTACGCCGGCATCCAAGGAATATGCGGAGGAGAAGCACGGTGTTATCCGCAGGTGTGTGGAGGAACTGTTTGGGAAGGAAACGGGCCGTAAGATCCCGCTGCTCTATGGCGGCAGCGTCCACGGGGAAAACGCGCCGGAACTGATTCAGCGAGAGAATATCGATGGCTTGTTTATCGGTCGTGCCGCATGGCAGGCGGAGTCCTTCGCGTCTATCATTCGGACGGTCCTTCCCCTGTGGATACGGAAATAGCGGAACAAGGAGATTTGTCCTGGAGCGGAGGAATCAACAGCGTCAGCTTAACGGCTTTACGGATTTCATACTCGGTGACGCCAAAGAACACCGCCGCTAATTTACGGGCGCTGTACCGCCGCCGGCCACGCTCTATATACACCTCTTTTTCCGATTGGAAACTAGGGAGAGATTTTGCCTCTGAATGAGGTTCGTGGAGGTGGCAATCACAATGGCCCGCGCATCGTCCGCCTCTGCGATCCCGGCGGGAATGACATCCCATCCGGCCAGCCCTGCCGCGCTTGCCCGGTTGTGCCCGGCGGGGATTTCATAGCTTCCCTGCGGGGCCGTGAGCCGGACGATGATCCGCGCCAGCAGACCCACCTCCTGCAATTGCTCCGCAAAGGCTTCCAGCTGTGCGGGCGTATAAGGCCGGAAGCCGATATCCGCCGTGGAGAAAGGGACCCGCTTGCGGCCAGCGCCGTCCCCCAGGTTCAGGGCTGTGGCAGTCTTGCCCACGCCGCCCTTTTGGTTTGCTGTAAAAAAATAGTATGTAAATCCCTCATAGTTTTCCTCCATTGTGCTTGACTATAGATTAAGTATCATATAGAATATTTACGCATCGGTTTTAAGCCGTTTATCCGCATGGATTGAAAAATTATTCGGAATATCAGGCGGGATTTCCTGCATTGCAGGACACTTGGTTTCGTGCTGCCTGATAGAGCGTCAAGGAGCCATTCAATCATATGCGAAGCGTGTTGCAAATGCTGATGCTTTGGGTGCCTTAAAACCGTTGCGGCACAGTGGATAGACGCTTGTTTGGGTTTGCTGCTTGACGTGCGGGGGTCACAGGTTCGAGTCCTGTATCGTCCACCAAAAAGCCTTGAAACCAGACGGTTTCAAGGCTTTCTTTTTGCGGAGGTATGTATGATGAGACGATCTGCCTTGGTTACCGGGGCCTCCCGGGGCATTGGGCGGGCCATCGCCGCCGTTCTGGCCCGGGAGGGCTGGGCCGTCTGCGTCAATTACCTGGAACGCCGGGACGCCGCCGGGAGCTTGGTTTCCGAACTCCGCGCTCAGGGCCGCGCCGCCATGGCCTTCCAGGCGGACGCTGCGGACCGGGGGGCGGTGGAAGTCATGGTCCGGGCCGCTTCGGAGGAGCTGGGGCCTGTAGAGCTTCTGGTGAACAACGCCGGAATTTCCCGCCAGGGCCTTTTCCAGGACCTGGACGACCAGGGCTGGGAGCGGCTTCTGGCGGTGAACCTCACCGGGCCCCGGAACGCCGCCCTGGCGGTGCTGCCCCACATGCTCAGCGAAAAGCGGGGGTGCATTGTCAATATTTCTTCCATGTGGGGCCTCCGGGGGGCCAGCTGCGAGGCGGCCTACGCCGCGACCAAGGCGGGGCTTATCGGCCTCACCCGCTCCCTGGCCCTGGAGCTGGCCCCGTCGGGCATCCGGGTCAACTGCGTGGCCCCGGGGTGCGTGGAGACGGACATGGTGCGGGCCCTGGGAGAGGAAACCCGGGCGATGCTGGCGGAGGAGACCCCCTTGGGCCGCCTGGGGAGGCCGGAGGAGATTGCGGAGGCGGTGGCCTTCCTGGCGTCGGACCGGGCGTCCTTTATTACCGGGCAGGTGCTGACGGCGGACGGGGGCTTCATTGTATAGGATACAGGCGCACAAAAAGAGAGGGAGGCCGAGCCTCCCTCTCTTTTATTGATAGCGGTACTGCATCCCGGTGTACTGCTCGATGCAGCTGAAAAACAGTTCCCGGTTCCGGAATTCCAGCAGCTTGCAGTCCTCCTCCTCATGGAAGGACACGATGCGGCGGCGGGTGTCGACCCAGACGCGCCAGAGGTTCTGCACGGATGTTGTTTGCTCCATAGGGGGAGTCTCCTTTCTCTTCGTCTATACTATAAGACGATCCAGGAGGCGGTTTTGTTTCATTCCGCCGGGAAATTTTTTAAAAATTTTTTCGGACCGCCTCACGGGTCAGTGGAGCAGCGCGGCGTCCACCTCTTCCCCAGGGTAAACGTAGGCGTCTCCGGGGTAGACGGCGCTGCCGGAGCGGGGGAAGCTGTAGGGGTCGTAGTCCCCCTCGAAGGGCACGCCCTCTTCCTCACTCTCCAGGGCGGACTGCTCCGCGTAGGTCAGGAGCCTCCGGCTCCCGTTCACAATGCCAAGGTCCTCCAGGGCCTTGAGAGTCTCCGTGCAGTAGGCGGAGAGGCTCAGGGAGACGGTCTGGGAGTGGGGGCCTGCCTGGGGACGGTCCAGGTCGGTGACGGAGTAATAGAGCTCCAGGCCCCCGGTGCAGATGGCCTGGTTATAGAGGTCGTCCAGCAGGAACAGGGTCCGTCCGAAGTGCCCCGCCGCCACGTCCCGCCGGACGGCGTCCTCCAGGGCCTTGGCCTGCTCCAGGGTCAGTTCCAGCTGTTCCATCTCCTTTGTCTCCGGGTTGTAGAGGCGGTCGGCGTAGCCGCCGGTGAGGCGGGTTTCAAGGTTCTCCCTGTAAACATGGCCGAAGATGTTGGCCTCCTGGATGGCGGGGTTGGCGGCCAGGGCTACCAGCTTCTGCAGGGCCTGGGACCGCTCCATCCGCTCCTGGGAGCAGGGGAGGTTATACATGCGGCTGGTGTGGGGGGAACCGATTTCACCCTCATAGTATGTGACGTCCAAATAGGCCACGGAAACGTCCTCTCCCCCCAGGCCCCGCCAGCTTTTGTTCAGGTCCTCCCGCTCCGCCAGGACAGCCTGATGCACGTCCAGAATGTTCTGAATCAGGGCGGGGTCCGTTAGTCTGGTGTTGACGCCTCTGCCGTTTACGCCGTTGACGATCAGCAGAACGCTTCCCACCTCCTCTGGCCGGGGCGTCCAGCTCTCCACGCTCAGGGGGTCCAGCGCCACGGCGGCGCAGAGGGCGGCGGAGGCCAGCGCCGCGGCCAGAACCCCCTTCCAGCTTCCCCGGAACACCCGGAGGGACTTGCTCAGCAGCATGGAGGCGATGTAGTACCCAATCACGCCGGCTGCCGCCATGCAGAGGGCCAGGGGGACCGGGCTGGCGGTGCGGGTGGTCTCATAGCCCGCGAAGAATACGTTGTAGAGGGCCATGCCCCCGGTGCAGGCGGCGCAGAAGGCCACGCCATAGCGGAAGATGGGCTTCATCCACCCAACGGCCACCACCTCTCCGGCGCTCTCGCTCCTCCGGCGGCGGTACAGGGCCCAGGCCGCCGCCAGCAGCACCGCGCCCGCCAGGGCATAGACGGCGATGAGCCAGCCGTTTGCCAGGGTGACGGACTCCAGGACGGATTCCTCCCAGCCCTCGGCATTGATGATCTGCCGGGACGTCGTGTCCACGTCCAGCATCCTTGTCAGGTACATGGTGGGGCTCAAAAACTCGATCACGCCCTGGTAGTACCGCTCCACGCCGAAGTAAAACATGGTCATGAGCCTCGTGACCAGCCACTCGGCCCCGGCGGCGATGAAGTGGAAGATGAAATAGAGGGCGGCGAAGGCGAAGGGGTTGCCGGTGACGAACACCACCGCCGTGGCGGAGGCGAAGAAGAAAAAGCTCTGCCCCGCCACGGCCAGGATGGTCACCGCCAGGCCCACGGGCTCCAAGCTGCCCACGATGGCGGAAACCAGGATGGCCAGACCCCCGGTGACGGCGTAGGGAATCAGCATCATGGACATACCGGAGAGGAAGTCCGTGACGAAAATGCCCTTCCGGGTGATGGGCAGGGAGTGGTACATGCCCACGCTCCGGGGATTGTACAGCCAGCCCCAGGCCGCCAGGGCGCAGAGAGCCGCGTACAGCAGGGAGAGGGTGGGGATGATCCAGGCCACAATCTGGTAATAGCCCGCTGTAACGCCCAGGGGGTCGCTCATGGGCTCCCCAAAGAGGGCGTTCTCCCGGATGAGGATGGTGAGGAAGGCCAGGGGGAACAGGGCCCCAATGATGGACGCGCCGCCCCACAACGGCCAGAACCGGGCGAGATTCTTTTTAAAGAGGGTGGGATTAAAGTACGATGTCTTTGACCGCATAGTCGGCGCCTCCTAACTCATAGATGAAAATTTCCTCCAGCGTCAGCGGCACGGCGTCCACCAGCATGGGCTCGTAGACCGCCAGGCGGTGGGCGGCTTCCTCCGCGTTCATGCGCATGATGAGGGTGTGGATGCGCCCCACCTTGGAGGCGTGGAGCACCTCCAGGTCCTCCGGCACGCCGCCGCCGTCCTTGAAGACCACCTGGAGCTTGACCATGTTGTCCTGCAATTGGGCCAGGGACCGCTCCAGCAGCACCTTCCCGTGGTCCAGGATGCCCACGTGGTCGCACACGTCCTCCAGCTCCCGGAGGTTGTGGGAGGAGACCAGCACCGTGGTTCCCCGCTGGCTGACGTCCCCCAGCACCAGCGACCAGACCTGCCGCCGCATGACGGGGTCCAGGCCGTCCACCGGCTCGTCGAGAATCAGGTAGTCCGGCATGGCGCTGAGGGTCAGCCAGAAGGCGGCCTGCTTCTGCATGCCCTTGCTGAGGCGGCGGAGGGGGCGCTTCTCGTCGATCTGGAAGACCTCCTTGCATTTTTCATACCGCTCCATGGAGAAGCTGGGATAAAAGCCCCGGTAGAATTTGCACATGTCCCGGATAGTGGCCTGGGGGAAGTAATACCAGTCGTCGGCAATGGCGGCGACCCGGGATTTCAGGGCCTCGTTCTCCCAGACGCTTTGGCCGTCGATGGCGAGCTCTCCCTCGTCCTGGCGGTAGATGCCGGTGAGGCAGCGGATGAGGGTGGATTTCCCCGCGCCGTTGGGGCCCACAAGGCCATAGACGCTTCCCGCGGGGACGGACAGGCTCACGCCGTCCAGGGCGGCGAAGCCGTCAAAGCGCTTGACGGTGTTGGTAACTTGAATCATCGTGTTTCCTCCTTGCGCGCCCCGGCGGGGGCCCCGCCGGATGGCTCTTCTTCAAGAAGAGCCATGAGCTCTTCCTGGCTGACGCCGAGATACTTAAGCTCCGCCAGAAGCTCCCGGGCCTTTTCAAAGAGCTCCCTCCGGCGGACCGTTCCGGCGCCCGTCTCCCCGGTGGCGAAGCTTCCCTTGCCGGGGACGGAGTAGATGTAGCCCTCCCCCTCCAGCTCGTTGTAGGCCCGCTGGATGGTGTTGGGGTTGATGGACAGCTGCGTTGCCAGGGACCGGACCGAGGGGAGCTTTTCGTCCGTCCCGATGGCCCCGGTGACAATCAGCTTGCGCAGCCCATCCTTGATCTGCTCGTAAATAGGCCGGGAGTCCCGGTAGTTGAGGCTGATCACCGCGTACCTTCCCTTCCGCGGCGGGGCTTCCCCGCCGCACGTTGTTGGTAAACTGTATTAACTGTACTAAGAAAATTAACACAGTTGGGGTGCTTTGTCAAGAGGGAATCAAAATTTCCGCCCCGGCGGGAGAAAAAATTTCCCCCAAAGCCGGAAAAATCCTGAATTGGCCCTTTACAATGGGAAATCACTATGATATAGTAACGAAGTCCGCCGGTTGGGCGGAAAATACGCCCCGGAGCTTTGCTTCGAGGAGCTTCACCGGCCCGGAGCACAGCCCCGCGGGGAATTTGTTTGAAAGGTGGAAACCCTGTTATGCTTCGCAAAGAAGAAAAGACCGCAATTATCAACGCCAACCGCACCCACGAGTCCGACACCGGCTCTCCCGAGGTTCAGATTGCTATCCTGACCGAGCGCATCAACGTGCTGACCGAGCACATGCGGGCCAACCCCCAGGACAAGCACTCCAACCGGGGGCTTTTGAAGATGGTCGGCAAGCGCCGCAGCCTCCTGGACTACCTCCAGAAGAAGGACGTGGAGCGGTATCGCGCCCTCATCGCCAAGCTGGGCATCCGCAAGTAAGACGCAGACAGGGCGGCGTATATTCGCCGCCCTGTTTTCCGTGTGGTGAAACCGGCTTTCCTCCCATCCCTATTCACCGACGCGGGAGCCGCCGCTTTTTGTGTTTGAACGTTTCCCCAGCGCCCCGGGCCTTGGGGGAAGGTTCAAATACGAAAAGGACGCTCCCGCGCAAAACAAAAGAAAAGGAGCGCATCTATGTCTACCATCATCACAAAGAGACAATTCCCCAACTGCCGCAAGTACGAAATGGAGCTGGCGGGCCGGCCCCTGACCCTGGAGGTCGGGAAGCTGGCGGAGCTGGCCAACGCCGCCGTCATGGTGGGCTACGGCGACACCCGGGTCCTGGTCTGCGCCACGGCCTCCGCCCGGCCCCGGGACGGCATCGACTTCTTCCCCCTGTCCGTGGACTTTGAGGAAAAGCTCTACTCCGTGGGCCGTATCCCCGGCAGCTTCAACCGCCGGGAGGGCCGCCCCGGGGAAAAGGGCGTCCTCACCAGCCGGGTCATTGACCGGCCCATCCGCCCCCTGTTCCCCCACGACTTCCGCAATGACGTTTCCATCATGGCCACGGTCATGAGCGTGGACCACGACTGCTCCCCGGAGATCTGCGGCCTCATCGGCGCTTCCGCCGCCCTGGCCATTTCCGACATCCCCTGGCACGGCCCCGTGGGCGCGGTGAAGGTGGGCCTGGTGGACGGCAAGCTCATCTTCAACCCCACCAGCGAGGAGCGGAAGGTCTCCGACCTGGACGTGACCGTGGTGTCCACCGGGAAAAAGGTGGTCATGATTGAAGCCGGGGCCAACGAGGTGGACAACGACACCATGTTCCGGGCCATCCAAATGGCCCACGAGGAAAACCAGAAGCAGGTGGAGCTCATCAACCGGATGGTTTCCGAGATCGGCAAGGAGAAGTTCGACTATCCCCACGCCGACTTCGACGAGGAGCTGTTTGAGAAAATTGTCTCCGCCACCATGGACGAGGCCAAGGCCGCCATGGACACCGACGACAAAAACGTCCGGGAGACCCGGTGGAACGCCCTCATTGAGAAGTGGCACGAGCGCTTCCTGGACGAGTACCCGGAGATGGACAAATACCTGGACGAGATCACCTACAAGTTCCAGAAGAAGATTGTCAAAGCCTGGCTCTTGGAGGGCCACCGGGTGGACGGACGGCAGAAAAACGAGATCCGGCCCCTGGCCTCCGAGGTGGGGATTCTGCCCCGGGCCCACGGCTCCGGCCTCTTCACCCGGGGACAGACCCAGGTCCTGTCGGTGGTCACCCTGGACACCCTTTCCGCCAACCAGAAGCTGGACACCATCTGGGAGGAGACGGAAAAGCGCTATATGCACCACTACAACTTCCCCGGCTACAGCGTCGGCGAGGCCAAGCCCGCCCGCTCTCCCGGGCGGCGTGAAATCGGCCACGGCGCTTTGGCCGAGCGGGCCCTGCTCCCCGTCATTCCCGACGTGGAGAAGTTCCCCTACGCCATCCGGGTGGTCAGCGAGGTGGTGAGCTCCAACGGCTCCACCTCCCAGGGCTCTATCTGCGGCTCCACCCTGGCGCTGATGGACGCGGGCGTGCCCATCAAGGCCCCCGTGGCGGGCATCTCCTGCGGCCTGATTCAAGACGACGAGGGCGGCTTCACCACCTTCATCGACATCCAGGGCGTGGAGGACTTCCACGGCGAAATGGACTTCAAGGTGGCGGGCACCAAGAAGGGCATCACGGCCATTCAGATGGACCTGAAAAACGACGGCCTCACCATGGAGATCATCAAAAACGCCCTGGACATCACCTATGACGGGCGCTGCCAGATTCTGGACCAGATCATGCTCCCCGCCATCGCCGAGCCCAGGTCCGACGTGAGCCGCTATGCCCCCAAGATGCTGACCATGCACATTGACCCCTCCAAGATCCGGGAGGTCATCGGCTCCGGCGGCAAGGTGATTCAGAAAATCGTGGCGGACACCGGGGCGAAAATCGACATCAACGACGACGGGTCCATCTTTATCGCGGGGGTGGACGCGGCCTCCTGCGACGCGGCGAAAAAATGCATTGACGACATCGTGTTTGTGCCGGAGATCGGCGCGCTGTACTATGGCCGGGTGGTGCGCCTCATGACCTTCGGCGCGTTTGTGGAGCTGGCCCCGGGCAAGGACGGGCTGGTCCACATCTCCAAGCTGGCGGAGCACCGGATTGAGAAGGTGGAGGACGCCTGCAAAATCGGGGACATGATGTGGGTCAAGGTGACGGACATCGACGAAAAGGGCCGGGTGAACCTCTCCCACAAGGACGCCGTCCGGGAGATCAAGGCCAAGGAGGCCAAGGGCGAGCGGGTGAAATAAGGCGGAAGCTGTCTATGGGACGGGCCGGGAGGCCCGTCCCGTTTTTTCCCGGGATTTTTTTGGGGGACCCATTGAAAGGGCGGCTATTTTGTGCTATGCTGTAAAAGTGAAATTGGCGCGTAAGGCGCGGGCATGACAGGAGGAGCGGAAGATGAGGCGTTGGGTTTGGAGAGTGCTTTTGATAGCGGCGGCGGTGCTGGCCCTGACGGGGACCGCTTTGGCGGCGGACCCGGCGGCGGACACGGTGACGCTGGACAACGGCGTCGTGCTGACGCAGGAGGGCGGCGGCTGGAAGATTACCGGCTATACCGGAAGCGGCGGACGGGTGGTGCTGCCGTCCGCCTATGATCAAAAGGCAATTACTGCTATCGGCGACGCGGCGTTTAAGAACACAAACGGCAGAAAAATCAGCGAGGTGGTCTTTCCAAGTACGATTACCTCGGTCGGAAACAACGCGTTTGAGAATTGCGTGGGGCTGAAAACCGTTCTGTTTCTGCCGGACAGCGCGGGTGATGTTACCATTGGCAAAAGCGCCTTTTCGGGCACAGGGGTGAGCACGCTGGTGCTGCCCGACAAGCTGGTAACCATCGGAGAGTCGGCCTTTGCCAACAATACATCCCTGACAAAGGTGACCATTCCGGACAGCGTGAAAACCATTGCGGCCAAAGCCTTTGCCAATGATATGAAGCTAAAGACGGTTTATATCCCTGCGGCGCTGAAGCCCGCGGCGTCAGGCGGCACGAAGCCGGTCTCCGCCGATGCCTTTGCCAACACCACGCTGGAGTCTATCCACTATGGCGGAATCAACAAGGCGGATATCCTGTATGAAATTTTTGCCGCGATGCCTCCCGGACTGTGGAGAGATCAGGTCCACCTGGCGACAGACAGCACACATGTCAACCCGCCGACCTGTGAAGATAACGGGCAGGTGATGGGCGGCGGATTCTGCCGGGAGGCCGGCGAGAATCAAACGGCGGCCTGTAAGGACCTCTCCGGGGGTGAGATTACGATCAGCGCCCTGGGCCATGACTATCAGGAGCCCGAAGTGGACAAAACGGGCCACCATGACTGCGAAACCTGGACCTGGAAGTACACCGTGACCTGCTCGAGGTGCGGCACCAAGGTGGACCGCCAAAAGGTAATCGCAGCGACGGCGGAGCACAATTGGCAGGATAACGGTACGCCAACCATCACAAAGCCCGCCACCTGCAAGGAGGAGGGCGAACAGACCACCCCCCAGAAATGCAGCGTGTGCGGCCAGGAGGGAGAGCCGAAAAAAGAGAGCATTCCCAAGCTCACCACCCACACGTACACGAAGGGCGCTACCGAAACGTATGTGATCCGGCCCGGAAGCTGCTCTGCGAGGCCGGAGAACCAGGGCTTTTCCGCGGTGTACAAGGTCTGTGACGTCTGCGGAAAGACCAACGCCTGCGAGCCGGACTGCGTAAGCTTGAAAACCGTGCTGGAGGAAGCGCGGAAAGGCGATGACCAGGCCGCGATTACAGCCGCCGAAGAAGCGTTGAAAACCCACCTGGAAACGAGCCATCCGGATGTGACGATTAAACTGGCGGACCAGCTGCCCCATACAAAGCCGGAGGAAACCGAGCCCGCCCCCGCTCTGTCCAAGCCCGCCACCTGTGAGGAGGACGGCAAAAACGTCTACAACTATACCTGTGCCGCCTGCGGCGAGGATATCACGGGTGAAGAAGAGGTTCTTACCAAACTTGGGCATGAAATGAGCAAGGGGGAGGACGTGATTATCCGCGAGGCGACCTGCACGACGCCGGGGGAAAAGAAGACCGGAATAACGGTCTGCAAGCGGCCCGGCTGCGGCCACACGGAAGGCGGGGAAATTGTGACCGACCCCGCCAAGGGCCACGATTGGGGCGAGTTCGAAACGGACCAGGACATGACGCCCAACGAAACCTGCGTGGAAAAAATGGTCACCGGAACCATTTCCTGCAAGAGATGCTCGGAGAAGGAGGAGCGCACGCTGACCATCGAGGGCCTGAGCAGCCACAACTACAAGGGCAGTGAGTGGAAGATCGTCAAGGAGCCCACCGCCACGGAAGAAGGCTTGCGGCAGCGGCCCTGCATGAACCCGGGCTGCACGCACATGGACGAGGAAATCCTTCCCGCCACCGGCGAACCGGAGGACCCTGACGATCCCGACGATCCCGAGGACCCCGACGATCCGGACGAGCCCGACGAACCCTCGAAGCCCGAGGAGCCCAAGTCCTATCAGGTTACCACCGTCCAGGGGGCGGGCGGAACCGCCTCCGCCAACCGGACCACCGCCCAGGCGGGGGATCGGATCACCATTACCGTCTCCCCCAGCTCCGGCTATGAGCTGGACATGGTCCGGGTCATCGCCTCCAACGGCAAGGTCCCCCAGCTGGAGAGCCTGGGCGGCGGGCAGTACCGCTTTACCATGCCCGAGGCCAATGTGGAAATCCGGGCCACCTTCCAGCGGAAAAACTCCGGCCCCAGCTGGGCCGCCGCTCCCGAAGACGGCTCCACCGGCAACCCCCGGCGGACCAAGGACGTGATGCCCACCCAGAACCCCACCCTGGACGCGCCCCAGACCGACGCGTCCCAGCAGCTCTTCCGGGACGTTCCCATGAGCCACTGGGCGGCGGGGGAGATCAACTGGGCCAACCAGATGGGCTACATGAACGGCACGGGAGGCCGCTTCAATCCCGACGGCGTTATCAGCCATCAGCAGATGTGGATCGTCCTGGCCCGGCTCACCGGCTCCAACCCCGCCAACATGGCGGAGGCCCGCCACTGGGCCGTGCAGGGCGGCTTTGCCGACGGCTCCGCCCCCACCGGGGCGGTGAAGCGCCACCAGCTGGTGACGGCCCTGTACCGCTGCGCCCGCCTCTCGGGCAGCCTGAACCAAAACACCACCAGCCTGGCGGGCTACACCGACAGCCGCACCGTGCCCGCCGTGGCCCGGGACGCCTTTTCCTGGGCCCTGGCCAACGGCATCGTCAGCGGCGGCGCCGACAAGACGCTGAATCCCAACGGAACCCTCACCCGGGCCCAGTTCGCGGTGATTTTGTACCGCTACAGCCAGCGAATCTGATACTTTCTTGAAAGAAAGTATCCAAAGAACTTTAGCGCGCTCTGGCTGCCCGGCGGTCAACCGGACCGGAGCGACGGCAACCGAGTGACAGCTTACAGGGGGCGGGCGGACAGCCCGCCCCTTGCTTTTGAAAGGAGATACTTCATGGACACCATCGCCGCCATCGCCGCCGGAGGAGGCGCGCCCTCCGCCATTGGGGTCGTCCGAATTTCCGGGCCGGACTGCTTTGCCGCCTGCGGGCGGGTCTTCCGCTCCGCCCGGCCCTTCGGGGAGCTGGAGGCCCGGCGGATGGTCCTGGGGGAGTTTTTGGACCGGGAGGGCCGTGTGCTGGACCGGGGGCTGGCGGTGCGCTTCCCCGGGCCCCGCAGCTACACCGGGGAGGACTCGGCGGAGTTCCACTGCCACGGGTCCCCGGTGGTCCTGCGGGAGGTGCTGGCGGCCCTGTTCGCCGCCGGGGCAAGGCAGGCGGGGCCGGGGGAGTTTACGAAGCGGGCCTTTTTGAACGGGCGGCTGGACCTGACCCAGGCGGAGGCCGTCATTGACCTCATCGACGCGGAGACCGCCGCCGCCGCCCGGAACGCCGCCGCCCAGCTGGACGGGGGCCTCCGCCGGGCGCTGGAGCCCATTCAGGAGGCCCTGCTGGATATCACCTCCCGGTTTTACGCCGTGGTGGACTACCCGGACGAGGACATCCAGGACGCGGGGCCGGAGGAGATCGCCGCCGCCCTCCGGCAGGCCGAGGGCGCGCTGACGGCGCTGCTTTCCACCTGCAAACGGGGTGAGGTCCTCAAGCGGGGGGTGCGGACGGCCATTGTGGGCCTGCCCAACGCGGGAAAATCCTCCCTTTTGAACGCCCTGGCGGGGTATGAGCGGGCCATCGTCACCGACATTCCGGGGACCACCCGGGACACGGTGGAGGAGTCCGTCCTCTGCGGCGGGGTGCTGCTGCGGCTCATCGACACGGCGGGCCTCCGGGAGACGGAGGACCAAGTGGAGAAATTGGGCGTGGAGCGATCCCGGCGGGCCATGGAGGAGGCGGAGCTGATTCTGCTGGTCCGGGACGGCGCGGCGGAGGCCTGCCCGGAGAACCGGGCGCACTGGGAGGCGGAGGCCCTCCTCTTGAACCAGGTGGCCCGGACCGGGAAGCCCTGGCTCTGCGTCGAGTCCAAGTGCGACCTCACCGGTCCCCACGCCTTTTCCGTGGGGCTTATCCAAAAGGACGCCAACAACCCCGCCGCCTGCCTTTGTGTCTCCTCCGTCACGGGGTACGGCCTGGACAAGCTGGAGAACGCCGTAGCGGCCCTCTTCCCCGCCGGGGACCCGGGGGAGGCCGGAAGCCTCCTGACGGACCAGCGGCAGGAGGACGCCGCCCGGCGGGCCCTGGACGCCGTTCGCCGGGGCCGGGCAGCCCTGGAGGGCGGACTGACCCCCGACGCGGTGCTCACCGACGCGGAGGAGGCCCTGGACGCCATCGGGGAGCTGACGGGGAGGACCGCCAAGGAGGAGATTGTGGGGCGGATCTTCTCCCGGTTCTGTGTGGGGAAGTAGGAGGCCTTGAAAAATGCGTTTTCCAATCCCCCAAAATATGGTTTACAAAACCGCGTCCTGGTGTTACAATAACCATTGCGAGCCGCCCGGCCCCGCCGGGCGGCTTTTTAACTGTGAAGAAAACGGAGCTTCAAGAAAGGACGACTCATGAACGATTTGACCGACCTTCTCTCCCGCCTCCGGGACCAGCGCCCTGTGGACTGGGACCAGCTGCCGGACTTCTCCTTGTACATGGACCAGGTCCTCTCCTACATGGACCGGCAGGTTATCCGCTTCGACGGAGACGACGGCCTCACCGCCGCCATGGTGAACAACTACACGAAAAGCGGGCTGGCCCCCCGGGCCGAGGGGAAGAAGTACGGCCGGGAGCACCTGGCCTACTTCACCGCCATCTGCGTCTTAAAGCGGGTCATGTCCACCCGGGACATGGATCTTCTGATCCGGGAGGAGCTTCAGGACCGGCCGGTGCGGGAGGGGTACGGCGCCTTTTGCCAAAGCCTGGACAAGGCGCTGAACATCACCGCCGGTGAGCTGGCCGCCCGGCTGGGGGACCAGGAGCTGGACGACGCCGCCCTGGCGGACGCCGCCATCCACTTCTCCCTTTTGAGCTACGCCGCCGGCGTGGCGGGGAGCCGCTGCGTGGCCCTCCTCCGGGAGCGGAAGGGCCCCCCCAAGGGCAAAAAAGAAAAGGAGCGTGAGTGAACATGTCCGACTACGTCATTATGACCGACAGCTGCTGCGACCTCTCCGCGGAGCTGGCGGCGGAGCTGGAGCTGGAGGTGCTGCCCCTGCGGCTGGAACTGGAGGGTAAGAGCTACCGGAACCTGCTGGACGGCAGCGAGATCGGTTTCCAGGAGTTTTACAGCAAGGTCCGCTCCGGGGCCATGCCGGTGACCTCCGCCGTCAACGTGGGGGAGTTCGACGCCGCCATGCGGCCCATTCTGGAGGCGGGGAAGGACATTTTGTGCCTGTGCTTCTCCTCCGCCCTCTCCACCACCTACCAGTCCGCCGTCATTGCGGGAAGGGAGCTGGAGGAGGCCTTCCCGGAGCGGAAGGTCCGGGTGGTGGACAGCCTCTGCGCCTCTATGGGACAGGGCCTTTTGGTCTGGCTCTGCGCTCAGGAGAAAAAGAAGGGGAGAACCCTGGAGGAGGTTTTGGACTTTGCCGAGGGGGCCAAGGGGAACATCTGCCACTGGTTCACCGTGGACGATTTGAACCACCTGAAGCGGGGCGGCCGGGTCAGCGCGGCGGCGGCGCTGTTCGGGACCATGCTCTCCGTCAAGCCCGTGCTCCATGTGGACAGCCAGGGGCGGCTGATCCCCATGGAGAAATGCCGGGGGCGGAAGGCCTCCCTGCTGGCCCTGGTGGACCACATGGAGAAAACCGCCGTGGAGCCGGAGCGCTACCCGGTGTTCATCAGCCACGGGGACTGCCGGGAGGACGCCGAGTTTGTGGCGGAGGAGGTCCGCCGCCGCTTGGGCGTGCGGGAGGTCTATATCCATTACGTGGGCCCCGTCATCGGCAGCCATACCGGGGCGGGGGTTATGACGCTGTTCTTCGTTGGAAGAGAACGGTGAGAACCGGTAGAAAGGCGGTTTGACATGCGCTGGCTGGAGGTACACATCGACACGAACCACGCCGGGCTGGACACAGTCCAGGCGATGCTGTCCGGACTGGACGTGGACGGCGTGATGATTGAGGACGAGGAGGAGTTCCAGGACTTCCTGGAAAACAACCACGACTACTGGGACTATGTGGACGAGGACCTGGAGCGCCATATGGCGGGCCGGTCCCGGATCACCTTCTACCTGGAGGCCCAGGAGGCGGGCTTTGCCAAGCTGGGGGAGGTCCGCGTTGCCTTGGAGGGCTTGAAGCAAGAGCGCCGGGACCTGGGGACGCTGCTGATGACCCTGGAGGACGTGGAGGACGCGGACTGGGAGAACAACTGGAAGCAGTACTACAAGCCCATGGAGATCGGGGAGCGGCTGCTGGTCATCCCCCAGTGGGAGGAGGCGGACCCGGGGGACCGGGTGCCCCTCTACCTGGACCCGGGGCTGACCTTTGGCACCGGGGCCCACGCCACGACGCGGCTGTGCCTGACGGCCCTGGAAACCCTGGTCCGGGGCGGGGAGCGGGTGTTGGACCTGGGCTGCGGCAGCGGCATTTTGTCCGTGGCGGCCCTGCGGCTGGGGGCCGGGTCCGCCCTGGCGGTGGACATCGACGACAAGTGCCGCACCGCCGCCCGTGAGAACGCCGGGCTCAACGGCATCGGCCCGGACCGGCTGGACATCCTGGTGGGAAACCTCCTGACGGACGGGGCCGCGGCGGAAAAAATCGGCGGGGGCTATGACCTGGTGCTGGCCAACATTGTGGCGGACGTGATCATCGCCCTGGCCCCCCGGGTCCGGGGACTGCTGAGCCCCGGCGGGACCTTCCTCTGCTCCGGCATCATCGAGGGCCGGGCGGACGAGGCGGCGGCCGCGCTGAACGCCGCCGGGCTGGAAATCCGGACGCGGCGGGAGGACAACGGCTGGTACGCCTTTACCTGTCAATAAGCAAGCCGAAGGGCGAACCCGGAAGGGTTCGCCCTTGTTCGCGCCTATTCGCCGGGCATCTGGTCCGTGACCATGACGAGGCCCAGCTTGTCCAGCTCCAGCGTCCGGGGCGTGCCCCGGTAGAGGTCGATGACGGAGTGGATTTCCGCCATCCGCTCCTCCGGGACGCAAAAGAGGGACCCGCCGCCGGAAGCCAGGAGGTAGCGCACCCGGGCCTCGCCGCTGTCCTGGTCCACGCCGCTGACCTGGTGGAAGGTATGGTCCCCCAGCTCCAGCGGCTCCCGGTCCTGGAGGACGTAGGTTCCCTCTCCCAGGTGCCGGTCCGCCAGGCCGCTCTGCTCCAAAATCCAGCGGCAGAGGGCGGGGCCCGCCTGGGCGTAGAGGGAGCGGGCCTCCTCCGTGTCAAAGCCCTCGTCCGACGGGGCCTCGTAGAAGGCCAGGCCCCTGTGGCACAGGAATACCGTGTACTTCACCGGCTCCCGGACCCGGTATTCCGCCTCGTCTTTCGGGTTGTTTGGGGGAACCTGATGCCAGTCCTGCCGGGACAGCTCTTCCAGCAAGGCCCCCAGGGCGGCTACGTCCTCCTCCGCCCCCAGAAGGGGCAGGTTGAAAAGATAGGCCCCCGGTGCGTCGCCGGTTTCACGGGAGTAGGCGGCAAGCTCCAAATCCAGCTCCCGCTCTTCGGCGAAGTTCTCCAGGGCCCGCTTCACCAGAATGCCGGGATAGTTGGTCTGGTAGCCGGGCCAATCCTCCGACCGCTCCCCATAGGGGGAGGCGCGGAAATACAGGTCCGGGTCCGCCGCCGGGGCGAAAATATCCTGGGACGCGGCGTGGATGAAGGGCTCTCCGAAGTCCTCCTCCAGCCACTGGGGGGCCGTCTGCGTCCAGCGTTCCGCCTCCCGCCGGGCGGCGCGCTCGGCCTGGGCGCTTCGCAGATTGACGCCGAGGCCGATGGAGAAAAACAGCGCCAGGATGGTGAAGCAGACCACAAGGACGGTCTTCCGCCAGAGGGGATAGCCCCGCCAGGCGTTCCGCCAGGAGCTCTTTGCCCTGGCCGCCCGGCGGGTGTCCGCCCGCTTCACCCCCAGGAGGCGGTAGAGGGGCCTGTAGGCCGGGTACTTGGAGGCGTTTTGAAGCTCGTAGGCGTCGAAGACGGCCCGGCGGATCTCCGGGGAGAGATCCGGGCGCTGGGACAAAAAGTCCTCCAGGAGAAAGACAAAATCCATGTCGGCCCGGACGCTCAAAAAGACGGGGCTGTCCAAAAACCGCCGCCATTGGGCCGGGGGCGCGTCGCAGCGCTCCAAAAGCTCCAGGGTCCGGACCGCCGCCAGGACGGCGGGCCAGGCGTCCTCCCCGTCCAGCTCCCGCCGCTGGCGGGCCTGGGGGGCGTAGCGGGCCCAATTTTTGTGGCGCAGGTCCTCCAGCCTCCGGCGGCGGGCTTCCTGGGCCTCCTCCTCCCCCTCGGCGAAGAGGCGCTCGAAGTCCCACTCCGGGGCCGCTTCCTCCTCCTGCGGGGGCGCGTCCTCCCCCTTCAAAAGCTCGTCATAGTTCCACTCCGGCTCCTGGGGCTCCGGCTTTTGCGGGGGGCGGTTCGGGGCCTCCCGGCCCTCAAGAAGCTCGTCATAGTTCCAGCCGGGGGCCTCCTGCCGCCGCTCTGGCGGAGCGGGGCGATCGGCGGGCGGGTCCTCCGGCCCGGCTTGGGCGTAGCGGGCCCGCCGGGCCCGGCGGCTGGCCTCCTGATAGGCGGCGTGAAGCCGCTGGAAGCCCTCCGGGTCCTCCTCGGGGTGGGCGGTTTTCAGCTTTTGGGCGTAAGCGCTCCGGATGTCCGGCAGCCCCGCCGGGCCGGGAAGGCCCAGCTCGTTCCAGGGCCAGCTCACAGGTCTTCCTCCTCATCGCCGTCGAAGGGCTCGTCGAAGGGCTCCGGCGGGGACAGGGCCGCGTCGCCCAGATAGGCCTCCGCCTGGTCGAAGAAGCGGTCCAGCCGCTTGGTGGCCTTGGCGATTTTCAGGGCCTCCTGGGTGGAGAGGACCCTTTGATACCAGTCCAGCAGATCCCCCACCTGCTCCCGGAGGCTCCCCACGGTGACGGCGTAGAGCCGCTCGCCCCGGGCCGCCATGGCCCGGTACTCCTCCTGCTCCCGGGGATGGAGCTTCAGCCGGGACAGCTCTTTCAGGCGGCGCTCCGCCTCCTGGGCCGTCATGTCCTTGTTCTGAAGGACCAGCCGCTCCGCCTGGCCCGCCTCGTTGACCACCTCCACCTCCAAAAGGCCGTTGATGTCATAGGTGAAGCGGATGCGCACAGACTGCCGGCCCCGCGGGGCCGGGGGCACCGGGACCTGGAGCTCTCCCAGCAGGGTGTTGTCCGCGCAATAGCGGTTTTCCCCTTGGTAGATCCGCACGTCCACCTTGTCCTGGCCGTCCCGGACCGTGTAGTAAATCCCCATTTTGCTGGTGGGGAGGACGCTGTTGCGCTCGATGATGGGGCTCATCAGGTCCCGTTCCCGCTCGCTTTCGTTGTACCGGGCCACCCCCAGGGTGAAGGGGCACACGTCGGTGAGGACCAGCTCTTTAAGGTCCCCCGCCCGGGCCTTCATCCCGGCGCAGACGCCCGCCCCCAGGGCGATGGCGGTGTCGGGGCGGCTGTCCCGGACGGGCTCTTTATGAAGGGCCCGGGCGATGTAGCGCCGGACGGCGGGCATGTGGCTGGAGCCCCCCACCATCACCAGGTCGTCCAGCTCCTGGAGGGAGACGCCGCCGTCCAGGAAGACCCGCTGGATGGGGGCGGTCATCCGCCGGAAGAGGGCCCCGCATTTGCGGATCAGCCACTCGTTGGAGAGGGTCAGGGCGGCGGAAATGCTCCCGTCGTCCACGGACATGATCACCATCTCCTGGCGGGTCAGGGCCATCTTGCAGGTCTCCCCCTGGCGGATCAGCAGCTCCTTCTGCCGGGGGGTGAGGCCGTCGAAGTCCAGCCCGCAGTCCTCGCAAAAGCCCCTGGCAATGGCCAGATCAAAATCGGAGCCCCCCAGGCGGTTGTCCCCGCTGACGGCGGTGACGCTGACCACGTTCCCGAACCGCTCCACCAGGGAAACGTCCAGGGTGCCGCCCCCCAGGTCGAAGACCAGGCAGACCTTGTCCGCCTCCCCCTGGCCGATGCGGCCCGCCACCGCGGCGGCGGAGGGCTCGTTTACCAGCCGCTCCGCCTTCAGCCCCGCAAGGGCCGCGGCCCGTTTCGTGGCGGAGCGCTGGGCCTCGGCAAAGTAGGCGGGGACGCTGACCACCGCCTCCTCCACCACTTCTCCCAGGTAGGCCTCCGCGTCCTCCCGCAAGGAGCGGAGCACCAGGGCGGAAAGCTCCTCCGGCGTGAAGGTCCGGCCGCCCAGGCGAAAGGTCTTTTCCGTGCCCATAAAGCGCTTGAACCGGGCGGCGGTCCGCTCCGGGTGGGAGATGAGCCGGTCCCGGGCCGCCCGGCCCACCAGGACGGAGCCGTCCTCGTCCACGCTGACCGCGCTGGGGGTCAGGAACTCCCCGGCGGCGTTGGGGATAAGCTCGCTGCGCCCGTTCCGCCACACGGCGGCCAGGGAGTTGGTGGTGCCCAAGTCGATGCCGATGATTGCCATGTTCTGTCACCGCTTTCGTTATTTGCTGAGCCTATCATAGCACCCGGAAAGGGGGTTTGCAAGGGCGAACGCCGCCGCCGGGGCCCTGAAAAGAATGGCGGGCCTGGAATTTATGGAAGGGGGGTATTGAAAAAACGGCGGGTTTTGATATAATGAAACGGACAAAGTCCATGGAAAAGGAGGCGGAGCGCATGGCGGAGAATCAATTGGCGGCGCCGGTGGTGAAGTGGGTCGGCGGAAAGCGCCAGCTGTTAAGCGAGATTATCCCCCTGTTTCCAAAGCAAATCTCCTCCTACTGCGAGCCCTTCCTGGGCGGAGGGGCCGTGCTCTTTTCCATTCAGCCCGCCAAGGCGGTTGTCAACGATTTGAACGGGGATTTGATCGCGGTTTACGAGGTGATCCGCGACGACGTGGAGGCCCTGATCGACGATCTCAAAAGACACGAAAACACCTCGGAGTACTTTTATAGAATCAGGGACCTGGACCGGGACCAGACGGTCTATCAGGCCATGTCCAAGGTGGAGCGGGCCTCCAGGCTGATCTACCTGAACAAGACCTGCTTCAACGGGCTGTTCCGGGTGAACTCCGCCGGGGCCTTCAACACGCCCTTTGGGCGCTATAAAAACCCCAATATTGTAAACGAGCCGGTTTTGCGGGCGGTGAACCGCTATTTCGCCGCCGGCGGCGTCACCTTTTTCCATGAGGATTTCGCCAGGACCCTGGCCCGCGTCGAACCGGGCGCGCTGGCGTACCTGGACCCCCCCTACGACCCCGTTTCCGATACGGCGAGCTTCACGGGCTACAGCAAGGGGGGCTTTGACAAAAACGAGCAGCGCAGGCTGAAGCGGTGCTGCGACGATCTGACGCGGCGGGGTGTAAAATTCGTCCTTTCCAACTCCGCCACGGACTTTATCAAGGACCTGTATCAGGACTATGAGATCCTCGTGGTGAAGGCGAAGCGGGCCATCAACGCCGACGCCAGCAGGCGCGGGGCGGTGGAGGAGGTGCTGATCCGAAACTATGGGAGTGAATGACGCCGCCTGGGAGAAGCTGTTTGACAAGTACCGCATCCTGGAGGAGATCGGGCAAAAGGGCTGCTTTCCCATATCGGCGGCCCAGATCAAGGAGTTCCGGGAGCCCAGGCTGATGACCAAGTTCGACCACAGGGTGAACCTCCCCGTCGTCTTCGCGGAAAACGGCCTGGCGATTCTGCCGGTCAGCCGGGGGGACTACGTGATCTCCTCCTTTTCGGCCTATCATGACTTTGAGGAGCCCGTCGGAAACGCGCAGCGGGTTTTCATTCCCCCGCTGTTTCAAAGCCTCATGCCCCAGTTTCTTGTCAGCGAGGCCATCGCCCTGAACTGCGCGTATGACTGCGGAATCCTGCACGATTTTCTGGAGGAGGACGGCGCCCTTGCCCCCACGGTCAGCGGGCGCATGAGCTCCGGCGGCTTTGCATTCCGCATCGACACGGCCCGGCGCCCCATGGCCGTGGAGGTGCGCAACTCCCAGATTGAGATTGACGCCGCATATGAGGGGGCCCGCTTTCTCTCCCTTTTTGAGGCGAAGCGGGACCTGGCCGGAGACTTTCTCATCCGGCAGCTCTATTATCCCTTCCGCGTTTGGAGCGGGCGGGTGACAAAGCCGGTGAAGACCGTGTTTCTGGTTTTCTCAAACGGCACGTTTTACCTGTACCAGTATCAATTCCGGGACCCTGGAAATTACAACTCCCTGGAGCTGGTCAAGCAGAAAAACTACGCCATCGCCACGGAGATCCGGCGGTCCGACATCGAGGATCTTTTGAGAACCGTGCCCCCGGCGGAGGAGCCCCGCATCCCCTTTCCCCAGGCGGACCGGATGCCCCGAATCGTAAACCTGATGGAGCTGCTGAGCGAGCGGCCCATGACAAAGCAGGACATCACGTCGGAATACGCGTTCGACGGGCGGCAGACGAACTACTACACGGACGCGGGGCGCTATCTGGGATTCATCGAAAAGGGGATAGACCCGGAGGGCAATATCCTGTTTTGGCTCTCCGGCTCCGGGCGGCGGGTCATGGGGCTGGGCTACAGGGAGCGCCAGCTGGCGATTGCGGGGGAGATCCTGAGGCACAGGGCATTCCGTGACACCCTGGAGCTTTGCCTGCACTGGGGGGAAATGCCGGATAAGCGGACCGTCGTCCGGATCATGGAGGGGGCGAACCTCTGCGGCATAGGGGCCAGGGAGACCTATCTGCGGCGGGCCTCCACCGTCACCAGCTGGGTAAACTGGATTCTGGGAACCATTCAAGAGCCAGCCATATAAGATCGCAAGAGGCGCTTATCGGAACGATAAGCGCCTCTTTTTCCTTGCGAAAGCTGCTCCCGCCGTCACCTCCAGCGGCGGAACACCGTGGTGAAGTCCCCGGCGTCCACCAGGCCGGAGAGAGGGCCCCACTGGTCCCAGTCCACCTTGCCGTTTTTCTCCAGCTCACAGGCGGTATAGGTCCCCTCCTCCCGGTCCACGCCGGTGAGGATCAGCACCCGCTCCACATTGTCAAAGCGGATGTAGACGACATCCCCCACGGCCAGGTCGGGAAGCCGGCGGTGCTGGGTGACGGGGGCCTCCTCGCCAAAGACGAAATCGCTGACCGCCAGGCCGAAGGCAAGGCAGCCGTGGGTGGGGCTGAACTGGGGGGCGAGGTAGTTAAAGCGCACGGTGTCGCTCCAGACCGTGCCGTCGGGACAGCCCTGCTTCACCAGCTCCAAAAGCCCGGCGATGTTCTCCTCGCTCCGGGTTTTGCCGTTGGGGAGGCGGCCCTCCTTACACAGGGGGGTCTCCCGGTTCACCCGGTTCATCATCTCCTGGACCGTCTCGTCCCCCTGGAGGCCGAAGGCGGGCATCTCCCGAACCTCCACGCCCGCGTCCGGGTCCTCCGGGGGCGCGTAGGGGCCGTTGAACAGCTCGTCCAGCCGGGACCAGAGGACCGCGGCCTGGGCCCGGTTCAGGGAATCCTCCCCGGCGAAGCGGCCGTCGGCCTGTCCCTTTAGAAGTCCCATGCCCCAGCAGGTGAAGACGGCGGTGTGACAGCCGTCGGGGATTTCCGTCCAGTCGGCGATGTCCGTGGTGGAAAGCTGGATGGTCTCCTGGAGGGCGTCCTTTTCCAGAACCAGGTTGTAAATGATCTGAGCCATGTCATAGCGGCTCAGGGGCTGGTCCACATAGCGGTCCCAGCGTTTCCCCAGGGACCGGTAGGTTTCTTTCAGCGACGTGCCCTCCAGAACCGGGAGGCACGCCTCCATGGCCTGGTACTTCCCCTCCTTCGCAGCGGCATACTCCTCGGCGAGGAAGGAGCGGGAGAGCATGGCGCAGAACTGGGCGGCGGTCACGTCCCGTGTGGGCTGGAAGGAGCCGTCACCGTAACCGTTCACCACTCCGGCGTCCACCGCCCGCCGGATCTCCTCCTGGGCCCAGTGGTCTGCCGGGAGGTCGTAAAAGCCCGCCGCCCGGGCCGGGAGAACCAGGCAGAGGAGGGCCAGCAGGGGCAGGAAAAATTTTTTCATGAGGGGGTGCTCCTTTTCAGATGAGTTGTTCCCATCTTACCACGCTCCGGGGAAAACCGCAAGGCTCGCCCCCCAGAGTTCAAAATATGGTTACAGTTTCAGCTGCCCCAGCAGATTCTCCGCGAACCGCTCCAGCCGCCCCTCAATGCCCGGCAGGCGCAGGGCCGCCCCGGCGTCGTTGGCGGTTTCCATGAGGATGGCCCCCGGAGGGAGGCGGAAGCCCTTGTTGACGCACAGGGCCGAGACCACCTGGCTGGCCACAAGGTCCCCGCCGGAGTAGCCGGAGACCACGATGGCGAAGACGGCCTTGTCCTCGAAGGAGGCGGCGCGGTAGAGGGCCGTCAGCCGGTTCACGGCGGCGGTGAGGTTGGCGGAAAGGGCGTCGTTGTAGTTGGGGCAGAGGAGGACCACCGCGTCCGCCTCCCGGAGGGCGGGAAACACCTCCTGGACCATGACGCCGCCATAGAAGCAGCCCCCCCGCTCCCCGAAATGGAGGCAGGTGGTGTAGGGACACCCGGCGCAGTCCTCCAGGGTCCCGTTCCGCAGGCCGATCTCCCGGACCTCACAGGCCCCCTCGATCCGCGCCCGCACCCGGCCCCAGAGGTCCAGGGTGTTGGAGGTGGAGCGGCTGGAGGCGTGGAGGGCCAGGACCTTGGGCCTTCTCCGCCGGAGGGGCGTGAAGCCCAGCACCCGGTCCGCCAGGTCCGAGACGGCCCGGCGGTAGGCCGTTTCCAGATCGCAGTTTCCGTTCCGGGCCTGGACGGCGAAGTTTTGAAGGCCCCCCGTGGCCTCCGCCAGGGGCCGCCCCGGAAAGGCGCAGCCCGCCAGGTGGGCGGCTAAAATGAGGTCCCGGCCCGCCGCCTTGGTGTACAGCTCCCCGGCCCCGTCGATGACCACGCCCCCCGCGCTGCCCCGGAGACAGCCGGGACAGTCTCGCAAATGGGACAAAAGGCCGCACAGGCCCATATCGACCCCATTTTCCGGCAGGGAGAAGGCGAAGAGGACCCGGCGGCCCGCCAGGGACTCCCCCGCCCCGGCGAGGCGGACCGCCCGCCCCGCCAGGGCGGCGCGCAGCGTCTCCCCCAGCCGCCCGGCCAAGGGGCCGGAGACGATGGTCAATTCCCGTTCCATAGCACCCTCCTGCCGTCATGAAATTTCATGAAGGGCCCGCTCCGTCTCCCTGAGGCGGTCAAACAGGGCGTCCGGCAGCTCCAGGGTTTCCAGCTCCAGGCCGTAAGGCGTGAAGCGGTTCCGGCACCCGAACCACACGCCCCCCAGGGGCACCGAGGAGCAATGCCACTCCCCCCGCAGAGCCAGGAGAAGCTGCATGGCCCCGGAGGACACGGCGGGGGCCACATAGGGCTTGAAGCCCAGGTCACGGACGCGGAGATTGGCCTCCAGCGTCAGCTGGGTCAGCTCCCGGGATAATGCGTCGTCGTAGCGCTCCACAGAATTGGCGACGACGAGGCCCTGCCCGTGGGGGCCGAAGGTCCGGCCCTGGGTGAGGAAGGAGGCGAAGCGGGGGTCCCGCCTGGCAAAGTACGCCGCCCGGGCGTTCATCACCCCCAGGCCGAAGCCCTGGATCTGCTCGGGAAGGAGGCCCAGGTGGTCCAATTCTCCGCCGGGGCCGGTGTTGGAGGCCCGCCACACCGCCCGGCACAGGGGGTCCACCGGGTCGCTGAGGACGATGAAGAGGCCCCGGAAGCCCGCCTCCCGGGCCTGCCGGGCGAAGGACTCCGCCAGGGGGCGGTTGGCCGCCAGCTGGGCCATGCGCACATCCTCCACGGCGCTGCCCACAGGGGGGATGGCCTTGGCCGCGGCAAAGAGGAACACGTCGCAGCCGAAGAGCCCCTCCGGCCCCACGGCTTCCACCTCCGGCAGGGCTTCATAGTCCCAGGGCCAGGAGATTTGCCCCATTTCCGTTACCCAGCGAGCCACGGTGTTTTCGTTCAGGTCGCAGATGCCAACGGCGGAAATCACGTCCCCGCCCAGCAGCTTCAGGGCCAGGAGCAGGGCGGACCCCACATCCCCCACGGCCAGGAGGTGGACCCGCTTCTTCCCGGGCCTGGGGGTCACGAAGTCCAGGGCCGCCTCGTGCCGGGGATGGAGCGCGTTGACGGCGGTGAGCCGCCCCGCCGCCAGGGCGGCGCGCTGCTTTTCCGTCAGGGCCGGGGCCTCCCCCAGCCGCCGGGGGTCCAGACGGGCGGTGCCCGCCGCTTCCCCGCTGAGCTGCCGGGGGTCCGTCACCCTCCAGGCGGCGGGCTCCAGGGCGGGATTACGTTCCGTTTTGTATAAAATACGTTCTGTTATACCCATAGTATCTCCCGTCATTTCAGAAGCTCCCGCATCCGGTCCAGTTGCCTCAGGTCGCTTTCCAGGCACACGGAGGCGGAGAGGTTGGGGTCATAGCGCAGGGCGGCCCCCTTGTCGGGGCTCAGGGGCAGGATCACCGCCTCGCTGAGCCGGGAGAGGGTCAGGTTCCGGGAGAAGCGCTCCCGATAGGCCCGTTCCAGGGCCAGCAGGATCTCCCGGCTGTTTTCGATGCAGGTCCGGGAGAAGCGGAATACCGCCTCCCGGCCGCAGCTGCGGTAGAACCGGGGGAAGGCGTAGGGCAGAATCAGGTTCACCGCCGGGGTCAGCCCGGGGACGGAAACCATGCCCTTGTCCACGGCGTCCCCGCCGATGAAGGGATACATGGTGGACTCCACAAACCAGGCCCGGAGGTCCGGGACGAAGTAGACGCTGTCCACCTTCCGCCCACGGGCGGCCATCAAATCCCGGCCCCGGCCGGAGAGGAGGCCCACCACGCACCGGTCAATGTCCAGCTCCTCCCGCCGGAAGAGGGGGTCCAGGACGTTCATGCGGTTGCCGGTGTGGAGCAGATCGTCCACCAGCATGACGGGGCGGCGGAAGGAATGGATGGTCCGAATCTGGCTTTCCAGGGGGGCGTAGCCCGGGAAGGGGGCAATGGAGAAGGAATGGAGATCCGGGGCGAAGACCTTGTCGGTGTGGATGGTTTTCGTCACGGTGTTTGGCACGGCGTTGCCCCGGAGAATCTTGCCGAAGGGCACGCACATCTTAGGCCCCAGCACCCGGGGGGTCTGGGGATCGGCGGGGACGCCGTTCTCCTCCGTCAGCTTTCGGACCAGGCGGTGGTAGATGACCTCGGCGTTGAGGGACAGCACCAGCGTTCCGGGGTAGAGGCCGCACACCGCCTCCTGGAGACGGAGGTGGGCCGCCCCCATGGCCGAGAGCACCTGCCGGTCCGAGGCGAAGGGCTCTTTCAGCGTCGTGGAGATGTTCTGCACCAGCACCGCCGGGGACCGCATGTCCACCAGCAGCAGCGGCTCCGGCGTTTCCAGGTCCGCCGGGACGAAGCCCTGGCGGCAAAGCATCTCCCGGCCCGCCGGGTCTAACCGGCCCCACCAGACGGCGTAGCCGCAGTCGTCCTCCGCCGCGCGGGTCAGCACCTCCGTCAAAAGGAGCTGGCCCGCGTCGTAGTTCCCCCCGGGGGCCTTGACGGTCCAAAGGCCCGTCAGAAGCTGAAGCCGCCCTGCCGTCCGGGTGCGGACAACGTTGGCCAGCTCCTCGCTGCCAAAGGCGTTGTACAGCTCCCCGGAGTTGAGGATGCGGGTGGTGAGAACGCCCAGAATCCGGGGCCGGGGCCCGGAGGCCCGGAGGAGGAAGACGCTGTCCCGGGGGTCCGGGGGCGGCAGGGGGCCCAGGGCCTCCTCCAGCTCCGCCCACAGCGCCGGGCCCGGGGAGGCGATGCGGTCGAAGTCCAGAAGGCTTGCCCGGACCAGCTGCTTGTACTGGGGCTCCCGGAGGTAGAGGCCGTTCCGGTAGATGAGGTCCTGCACCGTGGGGTCCACCAGGTTGGACACGTCCCGGCCCAGGTCGATGTTCTCCCGGATGCGGGTGGAGCTGATGTCCTCCAGGTGGGTGGGCAGCTGGAGCTGGACCACCCGGCCGCGGATAGCGGAGAGGTCCGCCTCGATCTCCCGGCCCTCCGCGTCGCTGGAGCGGCGGAAGACAATGTGGTTCAGGGAGTGGACGGAACCCTCGCTGGGGGGGGCCTTATAGGAAGAGGCGTTGGCCACCACGTCGGAGCCCACCACCAGATAGAGCTCCCGGCCCGCGAAGACCTGCCGCAGGCGGAGGAGGTCCTCCGGCGTGGCCAGATTCACGGGAATGTCGTGGGGGAAGAGGTACACATCGAACTCGTCCGCCACGGACATGCTGACAATCTGCCGCCGGATAAGGGAGGGCTGGGCCTTTTTGGACCAGGAAAACTCGTCCACGGCCAGGTAGACCTCCATCCCCAGGTCCCGGATGGCGGTGACGATGCCCTTGTGGGAGAGGGAGAAGGGGTCGAAGGTGCCGGGGAAGAAGGCGGCGGCCTTGTCCCGCCACTCGAAGCGGAAGGGCCCGCTCTCAATGCGGTGCCTCACGGCGAAGCGGTAAATGTGGGACAGGGCGGCGGCGGTGTGGAAGAAGGTCAGCTCGCCCCCCGGCTGCTCGCCGATGAGGAAGAGGAGCTTTTTCGCAACCAAGGTGAAAAGGCCGGTCTTGTCCTGATAGCACAGGAAGGGAGAGGCGAACAGCCCCTCGCCCAAAACCCGCAGGGCCTCCTGCCGCACCGGCTCCATGCAGGAGGCCAGGCCCTTGAGAAGCAGGCCCGCCAGCGTCCGGCGGCGGCGCTCCAGGGCCTCCTCCGGCTCGTGGAAGCGCTTTGCGTAAACCCGGTAGTGCTCCAGCAGGGACCCTACGGTCCCCAGGGCCCCGGCGGCCACGCTGGCGCTGGAGGAGGAGAGGAAGCGGAGAAGCTCGCCCAAAATCTCGTCCAGCTCCCGGGGGGTGAGCCACAGGAGGAACTGACCCAGGTACGGGGGAATGTACTGGGAGATCTCCGACTGGCCGGTTTCCAGGGCCTCGCACAGCTCCACGGCCACCTCGTTGCGCCGTGGGGGCGTCAGCATGGGGGCCACGTCCAGCAGGGCGCTGCCCGCAAGGCGCCGGACCACCACGTTTTCGCTGACCTTCATGAGGTTGGAGAAGTGGGCGGCGATATGGAGGGCGGCTTCCCCCTCCCCCCGCCGGGCCTGGTCCAGCAGGTACTCCACGCCCACGGCCTTCAAAACCCAGGGCGTGGCGGTTTTCAGGTTGTCCAGGAACACGCCGCCCGCGGCCTCCCCCTGGTCCAGCAGGGCCAGAAGGCCGGATACGTCCAGCCCCAGCAGCTTCCCCAGCCGGGACTGGAGGTAGAGCAGGGGGACGGAGGCGGAGCAGTCCGCCGCCTCCACCGCCCGGGCCACGGCCTTTCGCTGGGGGGAATCCTCCTCCAGCACCGGCAGAAGCCGGCGGCTCAGGCGCATGGCGGCGGCCTTCTGGGGGGCCTCCCCGGTTTCCAGCCACCAGGCGGCGTAGTCCGCCAAATGGGCGGCGTCCCGGGGGGAAATCCGCTCCATGGGAAGATTCAGCGCCGTGTTCATCAAGGCGAAGGCCCCTTCCGCGTCTTCGGCGGCGGGGTTTTGGTAGTGGCGGAAAAGAAGCTCGGAAAAGCGGGGGAAGTCCCGGTCCGAGCAGCCGCCCAGCAAGGCGTCCGCCGCCGTCTTGGCCTGGTAGCGGATCATGCTGATCTGCCGGGGGGTCAGGCGGCGGTCCGGGTGAATGAGCTTTTCCAGGTACTCCGCCCAAAGCTCAAAGGGCCGGTCCTCCTGGGGGCTGGGGGCCGCGCCCTGGGGCAGCTCCTTGCGGTAGCCGGAGAGGAACTTGGAGAGAATCCGCCCCATCAGCCCCGCCGCCTGGCGTCGGATGTCCCCGTCGGGCTGGAGCAGCAGCTCATAGAGGAATTCCAGGGTCTGCTCCTTCTGCTCCACGGTCCAGTAGGTGAAGTACTCCCGGAAGACGGACACATAGGCCCGGATGCGTCCCGGGTCCTTCTCGCCCCGCGCCGCCTCCAGGGTGCCCACGAACAGCCGCTCCCGGCTCAGCCGGTGCATGAGGCGGATGTTGTGGTCCACCGCCGTTTGCCGCAGGCCCAGGACCACCTCGTCCTCGTCCATCAGGGAGGGGTCCTTCCGGGGCAGGAGCGGGCCCCCGGCGGTTTCCAGGGTCACGTCCGCGCCGAAGCTTTGGAGATAGCTCTCGAAATCCCGGAGCTTCACGTATACATACTCATACCGCCGCCGTTTGGCGGCGTCCACGTTGTCCAGCTTGGAGAGGATCACGTCAAAGGCGTCCGCCAGGGAGAAGAGCTTTGCCGTCTCCCCGCCGCCGGGGAGGCGCTCCTGCTTCACCCGGAAGTCGGCGTAGACCAAAACCAGCGACTCGGAAGACAGATTTTCCAGCTCCAGGTCCCAGACGGAGTGGTTTGCGGCAATGCGCCCCAGGGCCCCCAGGCCCCGCCAGGAAAACCACTGGTCCGTGTAGTAGTAGTGGAGGTAGGGCACCCGCTCCCCGGGCCTGCAGCCAAACTTTCCGATGTCGTGGCCTGCGGCGGCGGCGGAGATGAGCCCCAGGTCGATTTTCCCGCCCCCGGCCTTGAAGGCCCGGGAGACCGTCATGGACACATGGTGGACCCCGGCGATGTGCTCGCAGGTGCGGAAGGGGGTCACCTCCCGGCCCAGGCGGAGGAGCTCGTAGACATACTCCTCCCGCCAGCGGCGGAGGAATTGGCGGTAGTCCGCCGCCACGGCACTGGATTTCAATTCCTCTTCTGTGCAGAAGGCGAAGTCCAGCCAGAAGTCAAAGGGCAGGGCCTCCCGCTCCGCGTCGAAGAGGGTCCGCAGGAATTGAAGGAAGCACAGGGCCCCGTCCCGCTGGGCGGGGGTTTGGTCCGGGTCCGCCTGGGGATAGAGAAGGGAGACCGCCGTCCGGTAGGCGCAAAGGGCCCAGCCCTCCCCCGGCCCCGGGGCCAGGCCGTCCAGAACGGGGCGGAAGGCCCCCAGGGCCTTTTCACAGGAAATCCGCTCCCGGATGGGCGCCAGGGGGGCCAGCAGGGCGGGCCAGTCCAGGTCCTCAAACAGGGCCTCCGCCCGGGGGCGGGCCAGCTTTTGCAAAAACGCCTCCTCTTGAAAGGCGCGGGTCAGGTTCAGGCAGAGCTGTTCCATGGGTTCCTCCGTTCCGCCCGGAGAGGGCCGGTGGTTTTTGATAGGGACAGTATACCGCAGTTGGCCGCCGGGGGGAAGGGGGAAAGCAAAAAAAGCCGCCTCCCGGCCAGGAGGCGGAACGGAAACTGCCGGAGGGACTATTGTTCCGGGGACCCGGCGTCCTCTCCCTGGGAGATATAGACTTCCTCCGCATGGTACAGGGCTTCTCTGAGACGCTCTTTTGCCGTGCCGGCGTTCAGCTTGTCCAGCTCATCCAGGGCGTCCGCTATAGCGCCGGCCGCGATGAGATACATTTTCTGAAAGTCGGGCATAATGACACCTCCTGATTTTCCAAATATCGGTTACCCTGATATAAGGATATACTTTAATAAGGGAAATGTCAAGGGCGGGTATCCCTGTTAAACTATATTCGAGGTGAGGGGCCATGGAAGATCTGAAGAGTATCATCCGCTATCAGACGCAGGAATATGGCCGGATCGTGGTGAAGCTGGACAAGGTGCTGGATGAGCGAAAAATCAGTCGAAATAAGCTTAAGACATTGACAGGCGTTAAATATGATGTGATTACCCGCTATTATCGGGGAGAGCAGATTGAATTGGTGGACTTAAATTTTCTGGCGAAGGTCTGCTACGCCTTGGATTGCAGGATTGAGGATTTGCTGGAATACCAGAAACCGGAATAAAAATCCCCGGAGTATCATACTCCGGGGATTTTCCTATAGGTTCGCGCCTTCCGCCCCCCTGACAGCCGTGGAAGAGAACCAGGGCTGCCCGCAGGCCGCGGGTCAGAAGCCTCTTTTTATTCGTAGCGGTTGCGAATCACGTCCCGGTGGCTCCCGTCCGCCAAATCCACGAACCGGACGAAGAGGGACACCTTATTCTCCGGGTTCAAAGCCTCCCACACCTGCTCCGCCAGGGCCTCCGGCGTCTTGGCGTCCAGAACGACCCGCTCCGGGTCCCCCTCGAAGGAGGGCAGGGGATTCCCGTCCCCCAGGTAGGTGTGGAGGAAGCGGCCCTCCCCGGCAAGGGGCGCGTCGTAGTGGTAGAAGTACCGGCAGCAGCAGTCCGGGTTCCCCTCAGCGCTTTTCAAAATGGAGAGCTGAAAGCTGCCGTCGGGGCTTAAAAGGCCGGAGATGCGGGGGGTGTAGTTGGGCGCGTCCGGCTCGAAGGCGCGGCTTTTCAGCGCCCCGGCAAAGGTGCGGCCCTCCAGGAGATAATCCCGCACCGTGTCCGTCTGGTCCCCGTTGGTGACAATCAGCTCGCCGCCTGCCTTTCGGACCGGGTGGTAGATGATGAGGCTGGGGTCCGTCATCTTGGACGGGTCGCGGGCCTCCGTGCGGATGCCGTCCTCCGTGGGGACAAACACCCGGTTCCGGGAGTTTTCGCTGCGGCCCATGATGAAGTACACGGCCACGGCCTGTTTTCCGTCCCCGCTCTTCCCCAGGACGATGCCCCGCCCGGGGTAGGGATTTCCTTTCAGCAGGTCCAAGAGATTTCGCTTTTCCATATCCATCCTCCATATCTCGAATTTCAGTTCATCGAGAGCAGCTTCTTCCGCTCCCGCCAGTCCGGGAGATACCGCTCCAGCAGGGCGTAAAACCCCGGCCCGTGGTTCTTCTCCCGGATGTGGCAGAGCTCGTGGACCACCACCAGCTCCACGGCCTCCTCCGGGCAGTTCATCAAAAAGCAGGAAAAGCACAGGCTGTTTTTCGCCGAGCAGCTTCCATAGCGCTTCCGGGCCGCGGTCACTTTAAAGCCGGTGGGGGCCACGCCCATTTTTTCGCTCCAACGGGCGATTTTTCCCGGCAGCTCCGCCCGGGCCCGGGCTTTCAAGACCTCGATTTCCGCCGCCGTGGGGGCGGGCGGGCGGTGGGCGGCTTTTTCCCGCTGGAGCTTTAGGTGCCGCTCAATCCAGGCGGCGTGGGCCGTTACAAAGGCGTCAATCCGTCCCTGGGCGCAGCGCAGGGGCGCCCGGACCAGCAGCCGCCCGTCCGCCGTGACCTCCAGGGCCAGGGTCTTGCGCCGGGAGCGGATCAGTTCATAGGCTTCCATGTTCTTCTCTCGCGCCCTCCGGTCAAACGCCCTTTTTCTTCCCCTTGGCGGTGTCGCAGTAGGCGCAGCGGTAGACGTGCCTCTCCGGGTCGCTGAGGAGGAAAATGGCGTCCAGCTGGGGCTCCGCCACGGTGATGCACCGGGGGTTCTTGCACCGGATGATGTTCACCAGCTTCTTGGGGGGCTGGAGGCGGCGCTTCTCCGTCCGGACGCCGTCCCGGATGATGTTGACGGTGATTTTGTCGTCGATATAGCCCAGCACGTCCACGTCCACGTCCATGGGGGAGTCGATTTTGATGATGTCCTTTTTCCCCATCCGGCCGCTGCGGACGTTTTTGATGATGGCCACGGAGCAGTCCAGCTGGTCCAGGTGGAGGTATTTGTAGATGTCCATGCTTTTGCCCGCCTGGATGTGGTCTAGGACCACGCCGTTTTGGATGCTGTCAATGTTCATAGAGTCCTCCCCTTTCCGTTAGACATGGATGTCCAGCAGCTTCAAAATCAGGGCCATGCGGATGAACTTCCCGTTTTTCACCTGCTTCCAGTAGGCGGCCCGGGGGTCCTTGTCCACCGCCACGGAAATCTCGTTCACCCGGGGCAGGGGGTGGAGGATGGAGAGGTCCGCCTTGGCGGTTTCCAGCTTTTCCGGGGTGAGGATATAGCTGTCCTTCAGACGGAGGTAGTCCTCCTCGTTGAAAAAGCGCTCCCGCTGGACCCGGGTCATGTAGAGAATGTCCAGGTCCGGCATGACGGCCTCCAGGCTTTCGGTCTGCTTATAGGGGATGCCCCGCTTTTTCAGGGCCTCCTCCTTCACATAGCGGGGCAGCTTCAGCTCCGCCGGGGAGATGAGGACGAATTTGACGTTCTCATAGCGGCTCAGGGCGTTCACCAGGGAGTGGACCGTCCGGCCGAATTTCAAGTCCCCGCAAAAGCCGATGGTAAAGCCGTCCAGCCGCCCCTTCTCCCGGTGGATGGTCAGAAGGTCCGTCAGGGTCTGGGTGGGGTGGTTGTGCCCGCCGTCCCCGGCGTTGATAATGGGGACCTCGCTGAACTGGGCGGCGGCGAAGGGCGCGCCCTCCTTCGGGTGGCGCATGGCGATGATATCGGCGTAGCAGCTCACCGTGTGGACGGTGTCCCCCACAGTCTCCCCCTTGGACGTGGAGCTGGAGGAGGCCTCGGAGAAGCCCAGCACGCCGCCCCCCAGGGCCAGCATGGCGGACTCAAAGGAGAGCCGGGTCCGGGTGGAGGGCTCGAAGAAGAGGGTGGCCAGCTGCTTGTGGGCGCAGGCGTCCTGGTACTTGGCGGGGTTTGCGAGGATGTCCTCCGCCGTGGAAATCAACTGGTCGATTTCCTCCACGGTGAGGTCGGTGACGTCAATGATGTTTCTGGGCATACAGGCTCCTTTCCCCGGTTCAGTCAGTCTCTCCAGCTCTCGTCGGAAGGGTTCGCCCGGAACTTTTTCAGACGCTTGATGTCCTCGGGCCGGATTTTCCCCTCCGCCGCGGCGATGTCGCACACCGCGTCGAAGTTGGAGAGGCTGTAGTTGGTCACGTTCGCCGCCGCCAGGCGGTCCAGGCCCTTCTGAAGGCCGTAGGTGAAGATGGACGCGACGCCCAGCACCTCGGCCCCGGCTTCCCGGAGGGCCTCCACCACGTCGATGCAGCTTCCGGCGGTGGAGATCAGGTCCTCCACCACGACTGCCCGCGCTCCGGGCTCCAGCTTCCCCTCAATGCGGTTCTGCCGCCCGTGGTCTTTGCCGCTGGAACGGACATAGCCCATGGGCAGGCCCATGAGATGGCCCACGATGGCGGCGTGGGCGATGCCCGCCGTAGAAGTGCCCATGAGAACCTCCACACCGGGATAGTGCTTGCAGATAAGGTCCACCAGCCCCTCCTCCACATGGGTGCGGACCTCGGGGGCGGTGAGGGTCAGGCGGTTGTCGCAGTAGATGGGGCTTTTGATGCCGCTGGCCCAGGTAAAGGGCTCGCCGGGGCGGAGGAACACCGCGCCGATGGATAAAAGGTCGTGGGCAATGGTCTGTTCACGGGTCATGTGCAGGACTCCTTTCTCATATTCCGGCGGGAACGCCGCGCCGGCGTTTGGCGAACTTTTCCCTTGCGTATTCATAGCTTTCTTGAATCAGCGGCTTCATGGCCTCAAAGGTCTCCGGCGACGGGTTCAGCACGGCGGCCCAGCCCATCCAGGCGTATACCGGGTGGGGGATAAGGCGGTCCGGGGCGGAGAAATCCGCGTCCACGGACGCCACGCCCCCCTTGGGAGGACGGGCGGGCAGGGCGCCGAAAAGACGGGCATACGTCCCCTTCCGGAGGCCCAGGTTTACCCGGTAGACCCCGGGGCGGTCCAGCCGGGAGGCGGCATCGTTGGCCCCGTCCTTCTCCTTGACGGTGAGCACATAGACGCCCCGCTTCAAAACGCCGCCGGGGTTGTAGAATATGCCGCTCTCGCCCCAGCTTTCTGTCCGGACCGTGCCCTCCAGATTTGCCAGGCAGTATTGAAGAATGTCCTCCGGCTTCATCCCAGGAACTCCTTTACCGCCCGGCGGTACGCCGCCACCGGGTCCGCCGCTTGGGTGATGGGGCGGCCCATGACGATATAGTCACAGCCGTTTTTCGCCGTCTGTTCCGGGGTCATCACCCGCTTCTGGTCCCCCGCGTCCCCTCCGGCGAAGCGCACGCCGGGGGTGACGGTGCAGAAGTTCTCCCCGCAGCGCTCCTTGACCAAAGCCGCCTCCAGGGGTGAGCAGACCACGCCGTCCAGGCCGCTGGCGGCGGCGTTTTTGGCGTAGGCCAGAACGGTTTCCGCCATGGGGGCTTCAATCAGCAGCTCCCCTTTCAAGGCGGCGGCGTCCGTAGAGGTGAGCTGGGTGACGGCGATGAGCAGGGGCCGTGTGCCGTCGGGCCGGGTCAGTCCCTCCAGGGCGGCCTTCATCATGGCGGAGGTCCCGGCGGCGTGGAGGTTCACCATGTCCGCGTCCAGCCCGGAGAGGACCGCCATGGCCCGCTTGACCGTGTTGGGGATGTCGTGGAGCTTCAGGTCCAGGAAAATTCTGTGTCCCCGGGCCTTGATTTCCCGCACGATGGACGGCCCCTCGGCGTAGTACAGCTCCATGCCGATTTTCACAAAGGGCTTGTCCTCCCCGGCGGGGAAGCGGTCTAAGAATGCCAGGGTCTCCTCCCGGGCGGGGAAGTCCAGGGCGATGATTACGTCTTTAGCCATGGTGCGCTCCTCCTGTTAAATCAGAAATATGGTTCACGCCCAGGCGCTGGCACACGCCGGGCAGGTTCTCGATGATTGTTTTGCAGGCCCAGGGGTCCCGCAGGTTCGCCGCCCCCACCTCCACGGCGGAGGCTCCCGCCAGCATCATCTCGGCGGCGTCCTCCGCGGAGCTTACGCCGCCGCAGCCGATGAGGGGGAGCTTCACCGCCTCGTACACATCCCACACCATCCGCAGGGCCACCGGGAATACGGCGGGGCCGGAGAGGCCCCCGGTGCGGTTTTGAAGCAGGGGGCGCTTGGTGTTCAAATCAATCCGCATCCCCAAAAGCGTGTTGATCAGGCACAGCCCGTCGGCCCCCTCCGCCTCACAGGCCCGGGCGATCTCCGCGATGTCCGTCACATTGGGGCTGAGCTTCATGAAAACGGGTTTCTTTGTGGCCGCCCGGACGGCCCTTGTCACGGCGGCGGCGCTGTGGGGGTCCGAGCCGAAGTTCCTCCCCCCGGCGTGGACGTTGGGGCAGGAGATGTTGACCTCCAGGATCTTCACCGGCTCCGCCTCCTCCAGCGCCCGGCAGTTCTCCGCGTACTCCTCCAGGGAGAAGCCGCAGACGTTGGCGATGACCGGGCCGTGGAAAATCCGGGCGATGTTGGGGACCTCCTCCCGGAGGACCGCCTCGAGCCCTGGGTTCTGGAGGCCCACGGCGTTCAGCATCCCGGCGGCGGTTTCCGCGATCCGGGGCTGGAGGTTGCCGGGCCGGGGGTCCCGGGTGGTGCCCTTCCAGGAGAAGGAGCCCAGGAGATCCAGGTCATAAGCATCCGCGAACTCCCGGCCATAGCCGAAGGTCCCCGAGGCGGGAATGATGGGATTTTTCAGGGTCACCCCCGCCAGGGTTACGGAGAGGTCTGCCATACAATGTCCTCCTTGTGGAATATGGGCCCGTCCTTGCACACCCGGCGCAGGCCCTTCTTTGTCTGAATGGTGCAGCCCACGCAGGCCCCGAAGCCGCAGGCCATCCGGGCCTCGAAGCTGAACTGCCCGCCGGTGATTTGGGGCAGGGCGTGGACGGCCTTTAACATGGCCGTGGGGCCGCAGGCGCAGACAAACCGGCAGTCCGGGAGTTCGTTCAGCATGTCCGTGACAAAGCCCCGGGCTCCCAGGCTCCCGTCCTCCGAGACGGCCAGCACCTCCGCGCCCAGGGCGGCGAACTCCTCTAAGTAAAAGGCGTCCTCCTTGGAGCGGAAGCCCAGGACCACCTGAACGCCCCGCCCCGCCGCCAGCATCCGCTTCGTCAGGCCATAGAGCGGGGCGGCGCCGATGCCCCCGCCCACCAGGACGGCGACCTCCGGCACGGCGGCGATGTCAAAGCCGTTCCCCAGGCCGGAGAGGGTGCTCAGCGCTGTCCCGGCGGGGAGGCGCACCAGCTCCTTCGTGCCCTCGCCCGCCTCCTTCACCAAAAGGGTCAGCCTCCCCTCCGCCCAGTCGCAGACGGAGATGGGGCGGCGGAGAAACTTCCCCGGCAGCTCCAGATTCACAAACTGCCCCGGCGCGGTGACGGCGGAGGTATCCCCTGCCAGGACCAGCTCCCACACGTCCCCGGCCAGCCGCCGGGCGCGCTCCAGGGTAAACACGGATTTCTTCATGGTTCCCCTCCTTCTTGGCGGTCATAGCCCCGGATGATGCCGATGGTCCCGCTGGGGCTGGGCTTCAAGCCCTCCGGGAAGACGATGTTCCCGCCCACAAAGGTCATGGAGACGGCGGCCTCCACCCGTCTTCCCGCGAAGGGCGTGGCCCGGCCCAGGGAGCGGAAGCCCGCCGGGTCCACCGTGCCCGCGTGGTCGAAGGACAGCACCGTCAAATCGGCGGGCTGGCCCTCCGCAATGGTCCCGCCCGGCAGGCCGAATATCCTCCGGGGGTTGACGCACAGGGCGTTTAGGATGGTTTCCAGGGGGACCTTCCCCGTTTTCACCAGCTTCGTGTAGAGAACCGGGAAGGCGCATTCCAGACCCACCACACCGTTGAGGCTCCCCCGGAGGCCCCGGGCCTTTTCCTCCGCCGAGTGGGGGGCGTGGTCCGTGGCGACGCAGTCCACAGTCCCGTCCAAAAGGCCCTCCACCAGCGCGTCCCGGTCCGCGGCGGAGCGGATGGGGGGATTCATTTTAAACCGCCCGTCGTCCTCCAGGTCCCCGTCGCAGAGACAGAGGTAGTGGGGCCCGGTCTCGCAGGTGACGGGGAGGCCCTGGGCCTTGGCGGCCCGGACGAGGGTCACGCTTTCTTTTGTGGAGATGTGGCAAACGTGGTAGCGGCATCCCGTTTCCCGGACCAGCTGGATATCCCGCTCCACCTGCCGCCACTCGCTGGCGGGGTCGTTGCCCGGGAGGCCGTGCCGTTTGGCAAACTCCCCGTCGTGGACGCACCAGCCTTTGTCCAGCAGGGACTCGTCCTCACAGTGGGCCACGATAGGCCGGTCCAGCTTTTTTGCCAGCAGCATGGCCCGCCGCATCATCTCCCGGGACTGGACGCCCCGGCCGTCGTCGGAGAAGCCGGGAACAGAAGGGGCCAGGGCCCCCATATCCGCCAGAGCCTCCCCCTTCTCCCCCTGGGTGATGGCCCCGTAGGGATAGACATGGACCCGGGCGTCCCGCCGGATGGCTTCCAGCTCCACTTGGAGGCGGTCCGGGCTGTCGGGCACGGGGTTCAGGTTTGGCATGGAGCAGAGGGCGGTATACCCTCCCGCCGCCGCCGCCGCCGTGCCGGAGGCGATGGTCTCCTTATAAGAAAATCCAGGCTCCCGAAGATGAACGTGAACATCTACGAAACCTGGAACGATGAAATGGTGATTCAATTCAATGACGGCAGCGCCGTCCCGGGAAAGACGGGGGGAAACGGAAACAATACGCCCTTCGGAAACGGCAATATCCAGGGGCTGGAAGCCCCCGCCGCAAAAGACGGACCCGCCGGTCAGCAGCAGACGCATAGACGCTCTCCTCTCCATTTATTCAAAAAGATATGATATCGGAAAACCGCCGCTTTGTCAACCGGGCGGGGCAAAAAAATCCCCCCCTAAATTGGGAATTAGGAAAACCGCCCGCCGGAGGACAAGAAAAAAGTCTGCAGCCATTGCGGCTGCAGACTTTTTCATGGTGGACTCGAAGGGGATTGCCCCCCGGCCTCTGCGATGCGAAAAGGTTCAGAAAACTTTTTCGGCTTGTTTCTGCTCTTTTTAGCCGTTTCCGTTGGAGTTCACTTCATCTGCAAGCCTCTTTAACGAGGTGTTTTCCATGTGTTCCGGTCACGTCTGTGGTAGGTTCTGTGGTTAAGAGGATATTATCATCCTCAAACCAACGGCAAAGTTAGGCCTTGTTTGAAAAATGGCAAAACGCCGTCTTTGGGCACCTTTTTCCGCCAGGACTGCGTTGATTTGACTTGAAATCCGTCAGGATTCCCGCGTCAAATCGCCTTGCCTGGCAAAAAAATCTGCCCCAATCCGGCATTCCGCCAATTTTCAAACAAGGCCTAATCATTGAAGCCATATCTTTGGCAAATCTCATGTACAGCTTCAGCATAAAGGGATCGTGAATGTTTATTATAATCGCTGTTCTTGTTCTTCTTGTCTAAGTACAGTTTTCTTAATTCATTGTGATGTCCATTATCTTTTATCCACTGTTCTTTTTCGCAAAGCATATAGTATCCACCAGGCTGTTCCTTCCAAGTGTAACTGTTCTGCCTTTTATTGAAACGAATATATTCTTGCCGTTTATGGCCCTCTTCATCTGTATAGTTATTTACAATGGCAAAATCGCAGCTGTGAAGAATACGTGAGTTTTTTCTGTCCTTGAATTTGATGGTGATAACACGGGTCGAGTCTTCAGCGTAATCGTATCCATACTTATGGGCTGCCTTATTTAACGCCTGTATAATTTTGAATTTGATTTTTTCCGGAGTATAATTGCAATCATCGTCGTTGACCTCCAAATTAATATCAAAATCATAGCCAATATTTGTTTGCGGGGCGTAAGTCACCATATTACGCCTATCACTTCCCACGAAATCAAAGCGAAAAGTCAAATCATCCCGAAGTAAATTTTGAGTCCTTTTTATAATAGCAATCAGGTCGTTTTTGACTGGGGCGCGTTCTTTTCTGGTAGCATATTTAAAGTCGTGCATATAATATCCCCCTATATTTTATTTTCCCGACCCGACCATTTAGCGTGAACTAAATCGTTACATTATACAACAAGGTTTTTGTTTGTCAAGGAGTACAGAATATAAATTGCACCCAAAAAAGAAAGGACCGTTAAAAGAGAGGGCCGCCCCAGGGCGGCCCTCTCTTTTAACGGTATGGTACCGATCAAACGCCTCTCCCCCGGTCACTCCAGCTTCCGCACAAAGTTCCCGAAGACCCGGACCCGCTCCTGGACGGTGACGAAGGCGTGGTCGTCCCGCTCGTGGACCGCGTGGAGCAGATCCTCAATCTCGAACTTGGACAGGCACACCACCAGCACATGGAGCCCCTTCCCGCTGTAAGCCCCGGTGCCCTCCCAATAGGTGACGCTGCGGCCCAGCTTTTCAATGATGAAGCGGCCCAGCTCCTTCTCGTCCTCCTTGGTGAAAATCATGGCCTGGACGTTCACGTTCTGCTGGTGCATCCGGTCCAGCACCATGGCGGAGAAGAAGTTGTAGATAACGGAGTAGATGGCCACCTCCGGCACAAAGAGAACCAGGCAGGCGGCGTAGAGGAAGAAGTTGACCGTCAGGGAGAATTTCCCCACGGTGAAGCGGCTGCCCCGCTTGCTCAGGCAGAGGCCCACGATGTCCAGCCCGCCGCCGCTGCCGCCGCAGGTCAGCACGATGCCGCTGGCGATGCCCACGATGATGCCCCCCAGCAGGCAGGAGGTGAGGTAGTCGTCCACAATGGGGAGCGACGGCGAGGGGATGATGCTGTAGAAGAAGGAAAAGGACACCGTGCAGGCGATGGTCTTGAAGGTCATCCGGGGCCCCAGGGTCTTCCAGCCCAGCAGCAGGATGGGGATGTTGCTGATAAAATAGAGGACGCCGGCGATGTCCGCCTCCAGGCCCAGGGTGTTGTGGAGCAGGGTGCGGATCAGCTGGCAAAAGCCCATCAGCCCGCCGGAGTACAGGCCCAGCGGCACGATGAATAAGCGGAGGGCCAGGGCTACCACGCCCTCCCCCAGCATGGCGGCCACCAGCCGCAGCCATCGGTTGTGCAGGGAATTGTACATCATGTCCTTCATGTCGTTCCTCCCGGCCCGGCGGCCTCGCCCGTCCCGCCGTTTCGGGGGAGGGCAGTTTAAGTTGTTTCCTTATGAGCACTGGCTTTGATTATATCCGCTTCAAGGCAAAACCGCAAGAGGAAAAGCGGGACAAAATGGACGAAACGGCAGGAAAATCCTGGGTTTTCCCGTGAAAAGTCTACAAAGAATAGCGCAGGCACCGGTAGAGCCGGGCCTTGGCCCGCCGGAGGGTCCGGGAGACGGTGGAGCGGTTCAGCCCCAGCTCCCGGGCGATTTGGGGGATGTTCATCCCCTGGTCGAAGTAGAGGTCCACCAGCTGGCGCTGGCGGGGGGTCAGCTCCCGCTCCCGGGCCTGGCGGAGATTCCGCCGGAGGCGCTCCAGGCGCTCGGAGTTGTCGGCGGCGTTCTGGCGGTTCCAGACCGTCAGATCCCCGATCCACTCGCTGGCCCTGGTGTCAAAGGGCCCTTCATAGCGTGCAGTTCTCATGGTTTTGATGGCTCCTGTCATAGTAATGGGCGGTCAGCGCCGCCAGCTCCCGGGCCTCCCGCCAGAGGGGGGTCAGCTCGTCGATGCGGCGGCGGAGGCGGAAGGCCGCCTCCGGGTCCGCCTGGGCCCGCTCCAGCCCCCGCAGCTCCACGATGCGCCCGTGGATGGCGGCGGCGCTGCTGCGGTAGGAGGCCGACATTTCCAAAAGGGTCATGGCCGCTCCTCCCTTCCCCGGACCTCCCGGCAGGGGGCCAGTTCCCGCCGGGCCAGGTCCGAAAAGCACTCCCCGCAGGAAAGGTGCCCGTTGCAGGCCCAATACTCCTCGCCCCGGAGAATTTCCCGGCCGCACAGGGTGCAGCGCAGGGCCCGCGTCCCGGGGCGGCGGCTGGTTTTTAACATGTAAATCCTCTCCTTCGAAAAAACCGTGAAAATAGGAAAAATTTTTGTTGACAAATGGGAAACGGTCTGCTAGAATAGGCAATGCTGTTGGAACTGCTGGTGTAGCTCAGTTGGTAGAGCAGCTGATTTGTAATCAGCAGGCCGGGGGTTCGAGTCCGTCCACCAGCTCCACAAGTTCATCATGATATCTGGGGGAATTCCAGAGCGGTCAAATGGGGCAGACTGTAAATCTGTTGTCACTGACTTCGGTGGTTCGAATCCACCTTCCCCCACCAACTCAGAAATTCCCGCCGCCGTTCCGTTTCCGGCTTCGCCGAAAACTGCACTGTGGCGGGAATTTCTTCGCCTTCAACCGCGGACCGCGCTGCTGGGTCCGCGGTTGAGGTTTTTTACGGGGGACGGGAGACGAGGGGATACGGGGCGGTGGAATTACAAGAAACTTGGCGGTGACTTTAAAATAGCACATATGTTCGATTATGTCAAGGGGGATTTTACAAGATTCTTGTAAAAAAGATTGACAGGGCTTTCACGCGCTGGTAAGATGAGAGAAGTAAAAGGGGAGGTGCGGGGATGTCGTTTGGCGAGAGGATGCGGGCCCGGCGGGGGGAATTGGATATGACCCGGGTGGAGCTGGCCGCTTTATTGGGGGTCTCTCCTTCCGCCGTAGGAAATTATGAAACGGGGGTCAGCTTTCCCAAGGAGGAGATTATGCTGCGGCTCTTTGACTCCCTGGAGGTGGACCCGAACACCTTGTTTCAAGACAGCTTTCAGTACAACAAGCGGGCCTTGGACCCGAAGGAACAGAGGCTGCTGGAAGGATACCGGGGGCTGTCCGCTTTGGGGCGGGAGACGGTGCGGACCATGGTGGAGGCGCTGTGCGCCTGCCGGGACGAGGCGGAGAAGGCCCCTGGAGCGGCGGAGCCCCGGATGATTCCCCTCTACCGGACCCCTGCCGCCGCCGGGTACGCCGCCCCGGCCTTTGGGGAGGATTTTGATTACATTCCTGTCACGGGGGACGTGCCCCCGGCGGCGGAGTTCGCCGTGCGGATTCAAGGAGACTCCATGGCCCCCTACATTGCCGACGGGTCTGTGGCCTATGTGAACCGGGACCCCTTGAAGGCGGGAGACGTGGGAATTTTCTGCGTGGATGGGGACGTGTTTTGCAAGCAGTACTACAAGGACCCGGCGGGAATTGTGTACCTCTTCTCCCTGAACCGGGCCAGGGCGGACGCGGATGTGGTCCTGCCCTCCTCCGGCGGGCGGAGCCTGGTGTGCTTTGGCCGGGTGATACTGCGGGCCTTCCCCCTGCCGGGGCGGTGAGGGCGGTTCCTGGCAAGAAAGCGCCCGGCGCTCCGCGATAAAATCTCCAGATGGACGCGCCCGCTCCCCGGAAACGGTTGACAATTCCGTCCTGGGCGGATAAAATAAACTCGTTATTTTAGGACCCTAAATAGGAAAGGAACGAAAACGCTATGGCTACGGATAAAAGACAAGTGGACGCCATCACCGCCCGGGACGCGGACTTTGCCCAGTGGTACACCGACGTCTGCAAAAAGGCGGAGCTCATCGACTACACCTCCGTCAAGGGCATGTTCATCTACCGGCCCTACGGCTACGCCATCTGGGAGAACATCCAGGGCGAGCTGGACCGCCGCTTCAAGGAGACGGGCCACGAGAACGTCTATCTCCCGGTGCTGATCCCCGAGTCCCTGCTCCAGAAGGAGAAGGACCATGTGGAGGGCTTCGCCCCGGAGTGCGCCTGGATTACCATGGGCGGCAGCGAGAAGCTGGAGGACCGCCTCTGCGTCCGCCCCACCTCCGAGACGCTCTTTTGCGAGCATTACGCCAATATCATCCACTCCTGGCGGGACCTTCCCAAGCTCTATAACCAGTGGTGCAGCGTCCTGCGGTGGGAGAAGACCTCCCGCCCCTTCCTCCGCCACCGGGAGTTCCTCTGGCAGGAGGGCCACACCATGCACGCGGACGAGGCGGAGGCCCGGGAGGAGACGATGCGGATGCTGAACGTCTACGCGGACTTCATGGAGAACTTCCTGGCCATGCCCGTCCTCCGGGGCCGGAAGACGGACAAGGAGAAATTCAAGGGGGCCGAGGAAACCTACACCGTGGAGTGCATGATGCACGACCACAAGGCCCTCCAGGCGGGCACCAGCCACTATTTCGGGGACGGCTTCGCCAAGGCCTTCGGCATTACCTACACCGGGAAGGACAACCAGCTCCACCACCCCCACCAGACCAGCTGGGGCGTCTCCACCCGGATGATCGGCGGCATCATCATGACCCACGGAGACGACAACGGCCTGGTGCTGCCCCCCCGGGTGGCCCCCATCCAGGCGGTGGTCATCCCCGTGGCGGCCCACAAGCCCGGCGTGCTGGACGCGGCGGCGGCCCTCCGGGACCGGCTGAAAACCGCCGGCATCCGCTCCAAGATGGACGATTCCGACAACTCCCCCGGCTGGAAGTTCGCGGAATACGAGATGAAGGGCGTGCCCCTCCGGGTGGAGATCGGCCCCAAGGACATGGAGAAGGAGCAGTGCGTGGTGGCCCGCCGGGACACCGGCGAGAAGGTGACGGTCCCCCTGGCGGAGCTGGAGGAGACGGTGAAAAAGCTCCTGGACGAGGTCCATGACAACATGTATGCGCAGGCGCTCCAAAACCGGGAGGACAACACCTTCGACATCGCCTCTCCCGAGGAGGCCAAGGCCATTGCCGAGGGGAAGGGCGGCTTCCTGCGGTCCAAGTGGTGCGGCTCCTTGGAATGCGAGCTGGCCATGAAGGAGCGGGCGGGGGTCAGCTCCCGCTGCATGCCCCTGAAGCAGAGCGGAACGGAGGGCGTGTGCCCCGTGTGCGGCAAGCCCTGCAAGACCGATATTTACTGGGGCGTGGCCTATTAAGGACCCAAAGGGGGAGCGGCGCTCCCCCTTTTTCCCACTCCAGAAAGGAGGCCGCTCCATGGAACGCCGCCGCTATCAAGTGTTAGACACCATCCGGGGCTGCGCCCTTGTCAGCATGATCCTCTACCACGCCTGCTGGGACCTTGTTTATCTATTCGGCATGGACTGGCCCTGGTACCACGGCTTCGCCGCCCACGTCTGGCAGCAGAGCATCTGCTGGACCTTCATCCTCCTCTCCGGCTACTGCTTCGCCCTGGGCCGCCATCAGCTCCGGCGGGGGCTGACGGTGTTTTTCTGCGGAGCTCTCATTACCGCCGCAACGTGGTTTTTTATGCCGGAAAACCTGGTGCTGTTCGGCGTGCTGACCCTGCTGGGATCTTCCATGCTGCTGGCAAACGGCTTCCAGGGCCTTCTCCGGCGGGTTCCGCCCCGGGCGGGGCTGGCGGGGAGCTTCCTTTTGTTTCTGGTGTTCCGGGACGTGAACGCCGGATATCTGGGCTTTGAGGGGGCCCGGTTTTTCCGCTTCTGGGATGGGGAACGGAATCTGTGCACGGCCTTCGCGGGCTTCCCTCCGGCGGATTTCTTTTCTACGGATTACTTTTCCATCCTGCCCTGGTTCTTCCTCTTTCTGACGGGGTACTTCCTCTTTCGCCTCCGGCCGGAGGAGGCCCGGGAGATCCGGCCGCTTCCCCTGGTCACCGCCATGGGCCGCCGCTCCCTTCTCATTTACATGCTCCACCAGCCGGTGATCTACGGATTGCTGGCGGTCCTGTTCCGCGCCGGATAGGGCCCCGGTCCGGCGCAAAACCTTTTGTCGGAGGTGCTTCCATGAACAAGCTGGTCCTGGGCGTCCTGGCTCATGTGGACGCCGGAAAAACCACCCTCTCCGAGGCTCTGCTGTACCGGAGCGGGGCCATCCGCCGCCTGGGCCGGGTGGACCACCGGGACGCCTTTCTGGACACCGACGAGATGGAGCGGGAGCGGGGCATCACCATCTTCTCCAAGCAGGCGGAGTTCTCCCTGGGGGACCTGGCCGTCACGCTGCTGGACACCCCGGGCCATGTGGATTTCTCCGCCGAGGCGGAGCGGGTCCTCCAGGTCCTGGACTGCGCGGTTTTGGTGGTCAGCGGTTCCGACGGGGTCCAGGCCCACACCCGGACCCTCTGGCGGCTGCTGGAGCGGTACGCCGTGCCCACATTCCTCTTTATCAACAAGATGGACCTGGCGGGCACGGACCGGGAAGCCCTTCTGGCGGAGCTGAAGGCCCGGCTGGACAGCGGCTGCGCGGATTTTTCCCTGCCGCCGGAGGCTTTGGCGGAGGAGGCCGCCGTCTGCGACGAGGCCCTGCTGGAGCGGTATCTGGAGACCGGGGAGCTGGCGGAGGAGGACCTGACGGACCTTGTCCGGCGGCGGAAGCTGTTCCCCTGCCTCTTCGGCTCGGCCCTGAAGCTGGAGGGGGTGGAGGCCCTGCTGGAGGCCCTCCGCCGCCACGCGCCCCTGCGGGCCTATCCGGCGGCCTTCGGGGCCCGGGTGTTCAAGGTCTCCCGGGACGCCCGGGGGGCGCGCCTCACCTGGATGAAGGTCACCGGCGGGGCGCTCCGGGCCAAGGACCTCCTCACCAACCGCCGCCCCGACACCCCGGAGGAAGAGGTCTGGGAGGAAAAGGCGGACCAGCTCCGCCTCTACTCCGGGGAGAAGTTCCAGCCCGTGGACAGCGCCCCCGCCGGAACGGTGGTGGCGGTTACGGGCCTGAGCCGGGCCCTCCCCGGCCAGGGGCTGGGCCATGAAACCGCCTGGACCGTCCCGGCCCTGGAGCCGGTGCTGGCCTATCAGATGCAGACGGAGGCGGACCCCTCCGCCGCCTTGAAAGCCCTGCGGCTCTTGGAGGAGGAGGACCCCCAGCTCCGGGTCTCCTGGGCCGCCGGAGCCGTCCGGGTCCAGCTGATGGGAGAGGTCCAGACGGAGATTTTGCAGCGCCGCCTCCGGGAGCGCTTCGGCATCGAGGCCCAATTCGGCGCGGGGCGGGTGGTGTACCGGGAGACCATCGCCGCCCCCGTGGAGGGCGTGGGCCACTTCGAGCCCCTGCGGCACTATGCCGAGGTCCATTTGCTCCTGGAGCCCCTGCCCCGGGGGACGGGCCTCCGCTTTGCCGCGGTCTGCCCGGAGGACCAGCTGGACGGCCACTGGCAGCGCCTTGTTTTGACCCACCTATGGGAAAAGCCCCACCTGGGGGTCCTAACCGGCTCACCCATCACGGATATGAAAATTACCCTCACGGCGGGCCGGGCCCACGAAAAGCACACCGAGGGAGGCGACTTCCGCCAGGCCACCTACCGGGCGGTGCGCCAGGGGCTCATGAGCGCGGAGAGTATCCTTTTGGAGCCCTGGTACGCCTTCCGCCTGGAGCTGCCCGCCGCCCAGCTGGGCCGGGCGCTGAACGACGTCCAGCAGCTGGGCGGCGAGGCGGAGCCGCCGGAGGCCCTGGGGGAGGAGGCTGTCCTCACCGGCCAGGCCCCGGTAGCCGCCATGGGGGACTATGCCAAGGAGCTGGCGGCCTACACCCGGGGACAGGGCCGCTTGAGCCTCCGCCCCGCCGGGTACCGGCCCTGCGGAGATCCGGAAACGGTCGTGGAGGCCCTGGGCTATGACCCGGAGCGGGACGTGGAGAACACGCCGGACTCCGTCTTTTGCGCCCACGGCGCGGGCTACACGGTGAAGTGGAGCGACGTGCCCGCCCAGGCCCACGTGGACAGCGGCGTCCGCCTCGGCGCTCCCCCGCCGGAGGAGGCCCGGGAGCCGGAAGCCCGGCGGAGCGCCGCCTACGCCGGGACCATCGAGCAGGACAAGGAGCTCCAGGCCATTTTCGAGCGGACCTACGGCGCGGTGAAGCGCCGGGACTTCCTGCCCCCCAAGGCCCCCCGCCGTCCCGTCTCATCCGACGCGCCGGAGCGCCGGAGCGTCTCCCGCCAGCCCGCGGGGCCGGAGTATCTGCTGGTGGACGGGTACAACATCATCTTCGCCTGGGACGAGCTGGAGGCCATGGCCCGGGAGAGCCTGGACGCGGCCCGGAAGGCCCTGTGCGACCTTCTTTGCAACTACCAGGGTTACCGGAAATGCGAGGTCATCGCCGTCTTTGACGCCTATAAGGTCCGGGGGGGCCAGGGGTCCGTGGAGAAGTACCACAGCATCCATGTGGTCTACACCAAGGAGGCGGAGACGGCGGACGCCTACATCGAGCGGGCCACCTATGAGCTGGGGAAGCGCCACCGGGTCCGGGTGGCCACCTCCGACGGGCCGGAGCAGCTGATCATCCTGGGCCACGGGGCCCTCCGGGTTTCCGCCGCCGCCTTCCGGGAGGAGGTGGAGGCGGTTCAGGGCCAGATCGCCCGAATCCTGGCCCAAAACAACCGCCGGGGCCACGGGGCCCTCCGGGCCGCCATGGAACAGGCGGAAAAGCGAAAGGAGGAATGACCATGCGGACGCTGCTGACCGCGCTGGCCGCGTATTCCGGCTGCGCCGCCGCCCGGCGGTACCTGGACCGTCCCGGCCGGCCCGAGAGGGACTATCTGGGGGGCCGGGTCCGGCGAAAGCCCCTGTGGAACGAGGGGGCGGCCTTTTCCCTGCCCATCCCGGCGGAGGCCCTGCCCCTGGCCTCGGCGGCAGCCCTGGGGCTGCTGTGGGGGTGGCGGAAGCGCTGTCCCCTGGGGACGGGGCTGATGCTGGGCGGGGGGCTCAGCAATCTCCAGGAACGCCTGACGGAGGGCCGGGTCTATGACTACCTCCATTTCCCCCGGGCCCCAAGGCCCCTGAACCGCTATGTTTTTAACCTGGCGGACCTGTGCGTCTTCGCCGGGGGGACGCTGTGCCTGCTGCGGGGCGGCAAAGGCGGCAAAGGTTCCCCTTCCTCTTGACTTTCCGGCGGTCCTATGCTAAACTGTCGGAGATAAAAGGCCGCTTTTTCCAAAAGCGGAGCGCTTCAAATTCAATCAGATGGGAGTAACGATCATGAAGAGAATCAAGACCCTGGAGACCCGCAGCCTCTGCGAGAGCGCCAAGAAGGGCGGCTGCGGCGAGTGCCAGACCTCCTGCCAGTCCGCCTGCAAGACCTCCTGCGGCGTCGCCAACCAGAAGTGCGAGCAGAAGTAAACAGCCGAAGCGCCGCCCGGTGAGGCGGCGCTTTTCCTGTCAACAAGACCGCCGCCCCCTCCGGGCGGCTTGGGAGGAACACATGGTACATCAATACAAGCTGAACGGCTATAACCTCGTCCTGGACACTTGCTCCGGCGGCGTCCACGTGGTGGACGAGGTGGCCTATGACCTGATCGCCCTCTACCCGGACCATACGCCGGAGGAGATTGTCCAAACCCTGCTGGAAACCTACCGGGACCGCCCCGATGCGACGGAGGCGGAGATCCGGGAGTGCCTGGCCGACGTGGAGTCCCTGGTAAAATCCGGGCAGCTCTACACCCCCGACACCTTTTCGGACATCGCCGGGACCTTCAAGGAGCGCTCCGGCGGCGTGGTGAAGGCCCTCTGCCTTCATGTGGCCCACACCTGCAATTTGAACTGCTCCTACTGCTTCGCAAGCCAGGGGAAGTACCACGGGGACCGGGCCCTCATGAGCTTCGAGGTGGGAAAGCAGGCCCTGGACTTCCTCATCGCCCACTCCGGAACCCGGACGAACCTGGAGGTGGACTTCTTCGGCGGCGAGCCGCTGATGAACTGGCAGGTGGTGAAGGACCTGGTGGCCTATGCCCGGACCCAGGAGGGACCCCATCACAAGCGCTTCCGCTTCACCCTCACCACCAACGGGATGCTCATTGACGAAGACGTCATCGACTTTGCCAACCGGGAGATGGACAACGTGGTCCTCTCCCTGGACGGGCGGAAGGAGATTCACGACGCCCTTCGGGTGGACTACGCCGGAAACGGCAGCTATGACCGCGTCGTCCCCAAGTTCCAGGAGCTGGTGAAGGCCCGGGGGGGAAGCCGGTACTACATGCGGGGCACCTTCACCCACCGGAATCCCGACTTCACGAAGGACCTCTTCCATATGGCGGATCTGGGCTTTACCGAGCTTTCCATGGAGCCGGTGGTCTGCGCCCCGGGGGACCCGGCGGCCCTGACGGCGGAGGACCTGGAGGTGGTCAAGGATCAGTACGAGCTGCTGGCCAGGGAAATGCTGAAACGGCACAAGGAGGGCCGCCCCATCACCTTCTACCACTACATGCTGGACCTCACCGGGGGCCCCTGCGTCTATAAGCGGGTCTCCGGCTGCGGCTCCGGCACGGAGTACATGGCCGTCACCCCCTGGGGGGACCTGTACCCCTGCCACCAGTTCGTGGGAGAGGAGGCGTACAAGCTGGGGGACGTGTGGAAGGGCGTGACGAATACCGCTTTGCGGGAGGAGTTCCGCTCCTGCAACGCCTACGCCCGCCCCGCGTGCGCGGACTGCTGGGCCAGGCTCTACTGCTCCGGCGGCTGCGCCGCCAACGCCTACCACGCCTCCGGCTCCATCCGGGGAATCTACGAGGCGGGCTGTGAGCTCTTCCGCAAGCGGATGGAGTGCGCCATCATGCTCCAGGCTGCCCTGGCGGAAGAGGCGGAGGCATGACCACCCCCCTGGCGGACTTCCTCCGGGCCTACGCCGCCTCCGGCACGGCCCGGCTCCACATGCCGGGGCACAAGGGCCGGGGCCCCTTGGGCTGCGAGGCCTGGGACCTGACGGAGATTTCCGGGGCGGACTCCCTCTACGAGGCGGCGGGCATCATCGCCGAAAGCGAGGCCAACGCCTCCGCCCTCTTCGGCTCCGGGGCCACGTTCTACTCCACGGAGGGCTCCAGCCAGTGCATCAAGGCCATGCTGCACCTGGCCCTCCAGAACCGACCGGCGGGGACCCCGCCGGTCATCGCCGCCGCCCGGAATGTCCACAAATCCTTCATCCACGCCGCCGCCCTGCTGGACTTCGAGCCCCTTTGGCTCTGGCCGGAGGAGGGGACAAGCTCCCTCTGCGCCTGTCCCGTCGCCGCGGAGGGGTTGGACCGGGCCCTCTCCGCCCTGGACGCGCCCCCCGCCGCCGTGTATATCACCAGCCCGGACTATCTGGGGAACATGGCGGACATTCCTGCCCTGGCGGAGGTCTGCCGCCGTTATAAAACCCCGCTTCTGGCGGACAACGCCCACGGGGCCTATCTGCGCTTCCTCTCCCCCTCCCGCCACCCCCTGGACCTGGGGGCGGACCTCGCCTGCGATTCCGCCCACAAGACCCTGCCGGTCCTCACTGGCGGGGCGTATCTGCATATCTCCAAAACCGCCCCGGCGGCGTTTCGGGAGAACGCCCGGGCGGCCCTGGCCCTCTTCGGGTCCACCAGCCCGTCCTACCTGACCCTGGCGTCCCTGGACCTGTGCAGCCGCTATCTATCAGAAAATTACCCCGCCCGGCTGGCGGAGGCCGTCCGCCGCCTGGCGGCCCTGGGGAAGACCCTTTCCGCCAACGGCTGGCAGGTTGAACCCTCCGACCCTCTCCGCCTGACCCTCCGGGCCCCTTCGGGCCTGACGGGGCTGGACCTGGCGGACCGCCTCCGCCGGGGCGGCGCGGAATGCGAGTACGCGGACCGGGACTTCCTGGTCCTCATGACCACGCCGGAAAACACCCCGGAGGACCTTGCCCGCGTTCCCGCCGCCCTGGGGGCAAACCGGGCCCCCGCCGCCCCGGCGGTTTCCCTGCCCCTGGCAAAGGGAGAGCGGGTCCTGTCCATCCGGGAGGCCCTGTTCGCCCCCCAAGAGTCCGTCCCGGCGGAGGAGAGCCTGGGCCGGGTCTGCGGCGCGCCCACGGTGAGCTGTCCCCCGGCGGTGCCCATCGCCGTGTCCGGGGAGCGGATTGGGCCGGAGGCCCTGGCACTGTTTCGCTATTACGGCGTAAAACGCGTGGATGTTTTGGGCCTTGTTTGAAACGTGGCAAAACGCCGTCTTTGGGCATCTTTTTCCGCCAGGACTGCGTTGATTTGACTTGAAATCCGTCAGGATTCCCGCGTCAAATCGCCTTGCCTGGCAAAAAAATCTGCCCCAGTCCGGCATTCCGCCAATTTTCAAACAAGGCCTAATCGTTTTCCCCCGTCCCCCGTAAAAAAATCACCCGCGAATCCAGCGGAGCGAATCGCGGGGGAAAGCGAAGGAATTCCCCGTCCGGCTGCGCTTTCCGCCCCGAAGGGGCGGGAAGCGAAGCGGTAAGGGGAATTCCTGAGCTGGTGCGCCTGAAGGGACTCGAACCCACACGCTGAAAGCACGAGAACCTAAATCTCGCATGTCTACCAATTCCATCACAGGCGCGCAGAAAACCGTGATTGATTATACCACACCCCCCCGCTCCCGTCCAGTCCCTTTTTTGCCCTTGCGCTTTTCCCCGTTCCGTTGTAAAATACCCCCATCACAACAACGAAAAGAGGGCCTCCCTATGCCGACACCCCGCGCCGCCGTCATTCACGACCTCTCCGGCTTTGGCCGCTGCTCCCTCACCGAGGTCATCCCCATCCTCTCCGTCATGGGCGTCCAGTGCTGCCCCCTGCCCACTGCCTTCCTCTCCACCCACACCGGGGGCTTCACCGGCTTCACCTTCCTGGACATGACGGAGGAGCTGCCCAAGGTGGCGGAGCACTGGAAGTCCCTAAACCTCCGGTTCGACGCCATCTACAGCGGCTTTTTGGGCAGCGAACGGCAGATTGGCATTGTGGCGGATTTCATCCAAACCTTCCGGGGGCCGGACACCCTGGTGGTGGTGGACCCGGTTATGGGGGACGACGGAAAGCCCTATCAGACCTACACCCCCGCCATGTGCGCCGGGATGGCCCATCTGGCGGAGCTGGCGGACGTGATTACCCCCAACCTCACGGAGGCCGCCTTTTTGCTGAACCGGGACTATGGGGACCTCCTGGACGGAGGCCGGGCCCTTCACGACGAGGGGGCCCTCCGGCGTCTTGCGGAGGAGCTGAGCCTGGGGGGAAGGCGCTCCGTGGCCCTCACCGGGGCGGCGCTGTCCCCGGGGCAGACCGGGGCCATGTGCTTCGACGCCCGGACCGGGAGGGCGGAGGCGGTTCAAACGGAGTTTGTGGCCCATCCCCTCCACGGCACCGGGGACGTGTTTGCCAGCGTCCTTACCGGTGCGCTGCTGCGGGGGGATTCCCTCCGGGACGCGGCGGCGCTGGCGGTGGAGTTCATCCACGATTGTGCCGTGCGGACGGTGGAGCAGGACCTTTCCCTTCGGGAAGGGGTGGATTTTGAGCCCCTGCTGGGGAAGCTGATTGGCAGATAAAAGGACGCTCAGAGCTTTTGCTCTGAGCGTCCTTTTTATCAGAGGCGGGAAATTGGGTTTCCAAAGGCTTACGCCGCGGGAATCACCAGGACCTGGCCGACCCGCAGGTCGTTGGGGTTCTTAATGGCGTCCTTGTTGGCGTTGTAGATGACCTGCCACTGGCGGCCGGTGCCGTAGGCTTCCTGGGCGATGCTCCACAGGCAGTCGCCGGACTTGACCACATAGTCGCCCTCTGCCACGGTGGGGGCGGGAGCGGGTTCCTCAACAGGAGCGGGCTCCGGCTCGGGGGCGGGCTCTTCCACAGGGGCAGGCTCCTCGGCGGGGGCTTCAGCGGCGGGCTCTTCCACGGGGGTGGCTACCGTGACCTCAAGAACGGTGATGCGACCGGCGGGCTCGCCATAGGCCTCGGCGGTGACGGCGCCGCCCAGCTCCTCCTTGATGTAGTCCATCAGGACCTCGTCCATGGGCAGGCCCAGATCATAGTTGGTCTTGGCGGAGGCGAAGGCGTAGTAGGTGTCGCCGCCGGCGGCCATGAAGTCGTTGGTGGCGATGGAGTAGGTGGCCTTTTCGTCAAAGTCCTTGCCGCCCACGGAGGCGATGGCGACCCGGTTGATGGAGGCGGGCTTGTGGTAGGTGGAGCCGGGATACAGGTCCCCCGCGTCAAACTCCTTGGCGGTGTCCACGGTGAACTCGATGCCGCTGACCTGGGGGAAGCCGCCGATGGCGGTGGGGGTGCAGTGGGTGGAGGCTTCCAGGGCCTCCAGCAGCTCCGCGCCGGTGACCTTGACGATGCTCAGGGTGTTGCCGAAGGGCAGGACGGTGTTGACATCTTTTTTCGTGATGTCGCCCGCCGCGATGGGGGCCCGGATGCCGCCGCCGTTGGTGACGGCCGCGTCCACTTCCTCGCCGTTTTTCTTGGCGCCCCAGACCAGGGCGTCGGTGATGAGGTCGCCCAGGTTGGTCTCTTCCGTGCGGTTGCCGGGGTCCTTGTCGCCGTTGAGCAGGACTTCGGTCTTGGCAAAGGCGGCGCCGTAGTCGTCGTCAATCTGCTTTTGGATGGCGGCGGCCCGGGCGGCGATGTCCTTGTCCTCCGCCAGTCCCTCGGCGGAGACGTTTTCCATGGCGATTTCGCCCTCGGCGGAGATGGTCACCACGCCCACGTTGGCCAGCTTCGTGCCGGTGGAGGTGATGGGCTTGTCCCCGGCGGCTTCCTTGACTTCCTCCAGGGTGGAGTGGGAATGGCCGTCGATGAAGAGGTCGATGCCCTCTACGGCGTCCATCAGGTCGATGGAGCGGTTGCCCTTGGACTCGTCGTCAATGCCCAGGTGGCCCAGGCACACGATGTAGTCGCAGCCCTCGTCCTCCAGGGCCTTGACCTCGGCCTGGGCGATGGCGAACATGTCCTTGCCCGCGGGGAAGGTCACGCCCTGAATCTTGGCGGGGTGGGCCTTGGTGGCGGTCTCGGGGGTGCTCAGGCCGAAGACGCCGATTTTCCTGCCGCCCTCCTCGCCGAAAATCACATGGGTGTTTTCGGCCTTTCCGTTGACCAGCACGTTGGCGGCCACCACGGGGAATTTGGCGTCCTTGGTGATTTCCTTGAAGTTGGCGTAGCCGTAGTCGAATTCGTGGTTTCCGATGGTGGCCGCGTCATAGCCCGCCAGGTTCATCAGCTCGATGGCGGTTTTGCCCTGGCTGACGCTGACGGTGGGGTCGCCCTGGATGTAGTCGCCCGCGTCCAGCAGCAGGGTGTAAGCGCCCTTGGCCTGGTATTCGGCCTTCAAGGCGGCCACCTTGGCGTATCCGGCGATGCCGCCGTGGACGTCGTTGGTGTGGAGGATGACGATGGAGCCTTCCAGGCTCTTGCCTTCCTCCTCCGCGGCGGAGGCGGTGACGCTCAAAGAGAACATCATGGCCAGGGCCAGCAGCAGGGACAGGAACTTCTTAGTCTGCATTCTGTTACCTCCTCTTCTTTCAGGGGCGGATTGGCCTCCGCCCTTCCTGGTGCCATTATACCACAGTTTTTCCAAATAGAAAGCGCAAAGTTTCCAGAAGCGGGAAATTTTTTTCATCCCCCCTCCTCCGCTGGAAATCCGGCGGGAACTGTGCTATACTGGTTCCATCAACAAAGAAAGAACGGAGGGACACCAAATGCGCACACTCTTCAAGGGCGGCAGCGTGGCTTCCGGCAAGGGCGTCCGGCGGGCGGATTTGCTGGTGGAGGGAGAAAAAGTGGCCTCCCTGGGCCGGGGGCTCAAGGCGGAGGCGGAGCGGATCATCGACGTGACGGGCTGCGTCCTCTTCCCCGGCTTCATCGACGCCCACACCCACTTCGACCTGGAGGTGGCGGGCACCGTCACCGCCGACGGCTTCGCCTCGGGAAGCCGGGCGGCCCTCCGGGGAGGCACCACCACCGTCATTGACTTCGCCTGCCCCAACAAGGGGGAGTCCCTGGCCTCGGGCTTAGAACGCTGGCGGGAGAAGGCCGTGGGGAAGACCTTCTGCGACTACGGCTTCCATATGACCATTGACGACTGGAACGAGGGCGTCCGGGCGGAGCTGCCGGAGATGTTCGCCCAGGGCATTTCCTCCTTCAAGCTGTACATGACCTACCCCGCCATGCTGCTGGGGGACCGGGACCTCTACTGGGCGCTGAAGGAGCTGAAAACGCTGGGGGGAATCTGCGGCGTCCACTGTGAAAACGCCGGGGTCATCGACGGCATGATCGCGGAGAAAAAGGCCCTGGGGGAGCTCTCCCCCGCCAGCCACCCCCAGACCCGCCCGCCCTATCTGGAGGCGGAGGCGGTGGGGCGGCTTCTGCGCATTGCCCAGGCGGCCCAGGCCCCGGTGATCATCGTCCACCTCACCAACGGCGAGGCGCTGGGCGAGGTCCTCCGGGCCCGGAAGCGGGGCCAGACGGTGTACGTGGAGACCTGCCCCCACTACCTGGCCCTGGACGAGAGCCTGTATTACCAGGAGAATTTCACCGACGCGGCCCGGTACGTCTGCGCCCCGCCCCTGCGGGAGAAGAAGGAGGCGGACGCGCTGTGGAAGGCCCTGCGCCGGGGGGAGATTCAGACCGTCTCCACGGACCACTGCTCCTTCACCCTGGAGCAGAAGGAGATGGGCCGGGAGGATTTCACCAAGATTCCCGGCGGCCTTCCCGGGGTGGAGACCCGGGGGGAGCTGATGTGGTCCCTGGGCGTTGCCAAGCGGAAGCTGAGCGTGGCCCAGATGTGCCGCGTCCTCAGCGAGAACCCGGCGAAGCTGTACGGCCTCTTCCCCCGGAAGGGGACCCTCCAGCCCGGGGCGGACGCGGATATCGTGGTCTACGACCCCAGCGGCGGGCACGTCATCCGGGGGTCGGACTGCGAGTCTGCCGCCGGGTACAGCCCCTATGAGGGCTTCGCCACCGACGGCGGCATCCGGCAGGTGTGGCTCCGGGGCCGGCTGGCGGTGGAGAGCGGGAATGTGCTCCCCTCCCAGCCGGAGGGGAAATATATGGCCCGGGGGAAGTGTATGCTGTAAATGTCCGCCGGGAAAAAGGCGGACACTGAGGGAATGGCCTGACCAGGGGGTCAGGCCCCACAGGGAAGCCTTGGTACCCGGTCAAAGCCTGTCCCACTTTGAGGAAAGTCCTCTAGAACCCATTTTCCATAGCCAACAAATAGCTGTACAGGGGTACCGCAAGACAGATGCCGCCTGAAAAGGAGCAAGCACTATCTTTGTGGGGCCTGACCCCCTGGTCAGGCCATTTCCCGGGAACATGGCGCTTTCCATAGAACACACAAAACCCCGGCGGACCATCCTCAAGGCCCGCCGGGGTTTCAATTTCTCAGGAAAGAGGTTCCTGGCTGAACATCACCGTCAAAGCATACACATGCTCATAGCCCAGCTTCTCATACTCCTCCGGCTGGAAAAAGTACTCCGGGTCGTAGGACAAGACCTGGTTCTTCGTCGTGTTGATCTGGATGGCGATGGGAATCTCTCTCTCGTAGACGATCTCCGTGCGGCCAGCCAGGAAGCTGGCCGTCCGGCCCATGCCCTCGGGGTCGTCGATCTCCTCCGAAGAGCCGTACTTCACCGCTGTGAAATCCTTCCCAAACTGCACGGCCTCCCGATACTCGCCCCGGAGGTCCTCAAAGCCGAAGGCCATGCGGCCCTTCTTCTCTCCCGCTTTCAGGGACATGCCCCCGCCGCCGGTGACGAGCTCCCATTTGCCGTCCTCCAGCACATAGGTGTTGACGCGGACGGTTTTCGCCGCCCCGTCCAGCACCACGTCAAAAAGGTGCTGGTCCGTGTCCGCCCCCAGGAGCTTGGCAACGGCCTCCTCCTCCTCGTTCAGCTCCGCGGGCTGAATGTACATAACCGGAGCCGCCCCGGCGGAGCACCCCGCCAGCAGGACCAGCAAAACCAGAAGCGCAAATACTTTCTTCATCGGATGTTCCCTCCCCGCAATTCTGCGTTGCCGTCGCTCCGGCCCGGTTTCCCACCAGACAGCCAGAGCGAGCGAAAGTTCTTTTTGCCTACTTTTTCTTACAAGAAAAAGTAGGTCAGCCCCAGGTCACATCGACGACCGTTCCGTTTTGGAACTCCACCGTCTCGCTTTTCATGATATAGTCCGTCTTTCCGATCCGGACCTCCTGCTCCCCGACCTTCGTGGTCATAACCTCCTCCTTGGGCACCGTGGCGGTGCAGGTAAAATAGAGGTTCACATGGTCCGGGTCCTCGTGCCACTCCCCGTCGGGCCCCAGCTCCAGCCAGGGGGTGGCCTCCACGGACTCGATGCGCCCGTTCAGCCGGGCCCCGGAGGCCATCAGCGGGGAGGGAAGATTTTCCTTGGAATTTTCGTACAGCTCCGCGGCCACGTTCTGCACCCGGACCACGTAGGTAATCTCCATGGTGGGCACCTCAATGGTCCCGCCCCGGTTCAGGACGCGCACAGCTCCGTAAAGGACTACCGCCAAAATCAAAGCCACGGCGATGATGTCGATGATGTTGAATTTCCCAATCTTGAATGATTTCTTTTGTTCCATGCCAGACCTCCGCGGCGGGCCCCGGGCCCGTCTTCTTTAGATTGATGGAGCCTTATGGACAAGGCCCGGAAAATATTATATAATACCTTTCACAAAATCACAAGGGGATATTTGCCATGAAGGTCATTCATCTCATCAGCGGCGGGGACTCCGGCGGGGCCAAGACCCATGTGCTGAGCCTCCTCCAGAACCTGAACAAGACCATCACCGCCCAGCTGGTCTGCTTCCGGGACGGCCCCTTCGCCGGGGAGGCCCGTTCCCTGGGCATCCCGACCATGATTTGCGGCGGCAACCACATTTTTAAAATCCGCCGCCAGCTGGCGGAGTATATCCGCCGGGAGGGCTTCCAGCTCATCCACTGCCACGGCTCCCGGGCCAATATGATCGGCGCCCTCCTCCGCCGGCTCACGGGCCTTCCGGTGGTCACCACCATCCACAGCGATTATAAAATCGACTACATGGGCCGCCCCCTGGCCCGGTGCACCTTCGGGGTCATCAACACCTGGGCCCTGCGGCGGCTGGACTACCGCGTGGGCGTCTCCGACGCCATGGTGGACCTGCTCATCTCCCGGGGCTTCCCGGCGGACCGCTTCTACGCCATCTATAACGGCATCGACTTTACCCCCGCGCCGGACCAGGGGGACCGGCTTCCCTACCTCCGCTCCCTGGGGGCCGAGGTGGAGGCGGATTCCGTGGTGGTGGGCATCGCCGCCCGGCTGAACCCGGTGAAGGACATGTCCACCCTCATCCGGGGCTTTGCCGAGGCGTATAAAACCTGCGGCAAACTACGTTTGGTAATCGCCGGAGACGGCGAGGAGCGGGAGAAGCTGGGGAATTTGGCCCGGGAACTGGGGGTGGAGCGGCAGGTCACCTTCGCCGGGTGGATCAGCGGCGGCATGGACCGCTTTTACAGCGCGCTGGATATCAATGTCCTGACCAGCCTGTCCGAGACCTTTTCCTACGCCCTGACGGAGGGGGCCCGGTTCCACCTCGCCACCATCTCCACCGCCGTGGGGGGCATCCCCTACCTCATTGACGACGGGGTCAACGGCTATCTGTTCACCCCCCGGGACTTCATGACCCTGGGCAAGCGCCTGGCGGCCCTGGGAACCGACGGGGCCTTGCGGCGGGAGATGGGGGAAAAGCTCTTTGAAAAGGCCTCCGCCCAGTTCTCCATTGAAAAGACCGTGGACACCCAGCTCCATATCTACGGGGAAATTCTCCGCCGCCACGCCCGGCCCAGGCGGGAGCGGGACGGCGTGGTGATCTGCGGGGCCTATGGCCGGGGCAACGCCGGGGACGACGCGATTTTGGAGGCCATCCTGGAAGAGATGCGGTCCATCGACCCGGACATGCCCGTGACGGTTATCTCCAAAAATCCCAAGGCCACCCGCCTTTCCTACCGGGTCCGCTCCGTCAGCCGGATGGACCTTTCCGGCTGGCTGGGGGCCATGAAACAGGCAAGGCTCTATATCAACGGCGGCGGAAGCCTCATCCAGGACGTGACCTCCCGCCGCTCCCTCTGGTTCTACCTCATGAACATCCGGGCCGCCAAATGGGCGGGCTGCAAGGTCCAGATGTACGGCTGCGGCATCGGCCCCGTCAAGCGGGAGAATCACCGGAAGCTGGCGGCCAAGGTGCTGAACCGGAACGTGGACGTGATTACCCTCCGGGAGCCGGACTCCCTGGAGGAACTGAAATCCATGGGGGTGGACAGGCCGGAAATCAAGCTGACGGCGGACCCGGCCCTGACCCTTGCCCCGGCGGCGGAGGAAAAGACGGACAGCGTGCTCCTCCGGGCGGGCATCCCGCCCCGGGGGGAGCGGCTGATCTGCTTCGCCCTCCGGCCCTGGCCGGGCTTTTCGGAGAAGGCCCCCCTCTTTGGGGCCGCCGCCCGGTACGCCTGGGAACGCTACGGCCTCACCCCCGTCTTTACGGCGGTGGAGAAGGGCCAGGACCCCGCCGCCGCCCGGGAGGCGGCGGAGTGCCTGGGGGACACGCCCCATTACTTCCTGGACGACGCCGGGGCCGCCGGGACCATCATCGGGGCCTTGTCCCGGATGGAGGCGGTGGTGTCCATGCGGCTCCACGCCCTGATTTTCGCCGCCGGGCAGGGCATCCCCCTGGCGGGGGTGGTGTACGACCCCAAGGTCTCCTCCTTCCTGCGGTATATCGGGCAGGAGAACTTCGCGGACCTAAAGGACCTGACCCAGGAAACCCTGAACGCCATGATTGACCATGCCGCCGCCCAGGCCGGGGACAAAGAGGCCCAGGCGGTGGCGGTCCGAAAGCTGCGGGAGCTGGAGCAGGGAAACGTGGAGATCGCGAAGCGCCTGCTGGAGCGTTAGGTCAGCGGGAACAAATTTCCCGCTGGGCCGCGATGGTCTCCAGAGTGTCCCCCAGCTGGGTCAGGATGGCCCCCGCCAGGCCCAGCTCCTGGTCGTTCAATTGACCCGCGATGGCCACCGCCAGGGAGTTCACCATGGTGGTGAGGGCCAGGGGGTCGCAGTTTGGGTTTGTCATAGGATCACCTCTGCATTCTATGAGGCGCGGCCCCGGACCGTTCCCCCCTTGCCTTTCTTCCCCGTTTCCTGTACAATCGGCTTATAAGCGAACCTGAAAATTTTGACATATTTGGAGGAAACCCGACATGACCTATCAGGAAGTCCTGGCAAACGCCCGTACCTGTATGGGCCCCCACTGCAAATCCTGCCCCACCTGCAACGGCCTGGGGTGCCGGAACGCCATCCCCGGCCCCGGGGCCAAGGGCGTTGGCACCGGTTTTATCCGCAACTACCAGAAGTGGCAGGAGCTCTGCGTCAACATGGACACCATCTGCGAGAACAAGCCCGTGGATACCTCCTTCGCCCTCTTCGGCCAGACGGTGGACCTGCCCGTCTTCGCCGCCCCCGTGGGGGCCATGCAGCTCCACTACGGGGACAAGTACGACGACCTTGCCTATAACGACATCTTAGTGGCCGCCTGCGCCCAGGCGGGCATCGCCGCCTTCACCGGCGACGGCACGAACCCCGCCGTCATGGAGGCCGCGGCGGAGGCCCTGAAAAAGCAGAACGGACAGGGCGTGCCCACCGTCAAGCCCTGGAATATCGAGACTATCCGGGAGAAGCTGGCCCTCATCAAGCCCGCGAAGCCCTTCGCCGTGGCCATGGACATCGACGCGGCGGGGCTGCCGTTTCTGAAAAACCTCCAGCCCCCGGCGGGCAGCAAGACCGTGGCGGAGCTGCGGGAGATTGTGGATATGCTGGAGGGGACCCCCTTCATCCTCAAGGGCATCATGACCGTCCGGGGGGCGGAGAAGGCCCTGGAGGCCGGGGCCTCCGGCATCGTAGTCTCCAACCACGGGGGCCGGGTGCTGGACCAGTGTCCCGCCACGGCGGAGGTCCTGCCCGCCATCGCGGACGCCGTGGGCGGGAAGATGACCGTCCTGGTGGACGGCGGCATCCGCTCCGGCCTGGACGTGTTCAAGGCCCTGGCCCTGGGGGCGGACGCGGTGCTGATTGGCCGTCCCTTCGTGAACATGGTCTACGGCGGCGGGGCTGAGGGGGTCCGGATCTACGTGGACAAGCTGAAGGCCGAGCTGGCCGACGCCATGGCCATGTGCGGGGCCCACTCCCTGGCGGAGATTCGCCGGGGCATGATTTTCGGATATTGAGAAGCGGACGCGCCGCCGGGGGGAAGCCTCCGGCGGCGCGTGTTTGACCGGCTTCCGGGGCCCGGCGGTTTGGGAGGGCGCACCCCGGTCAAATGCCTGGAACAGGCCCAAAAAGGGGCTTGCGCTTTGGGCAGAATATGGTATACTGTATTTGTTAGAGTTTCGCCGCAAGGCAATTTTCAATATGAGGTGATTCTATGGTCGGTGGAATATCAGGCGTCGGGAGCTTCGGAATGGGCTCTGTCGGGGCGTTTTACCAGTCCCGGCTGTCGGAAAATATTCGCAATTCCCGCGCGGCCCAGCAGGCCCGGCAGCCGGTCTGGACGGCGCGGAAAAACGCCTCCCCCGAGACGCCGGTGGAGCCGGTCAAGGCCGTGCGCCCCATCTCCCGGGACGAGGCGTCCTTGCCGGAGCTGACGGCCCGGCTGGAGAACGACCCGGCGGCCATGGCCGGGCGGATGCGGACCCGCTACGGCGAGATAGACCCCGAGGGCATGTTCGTGGAAACCGGAAAAGAGGGCCTCTCCCCTGTGGACGGCTCCCGGAAAAACGCCCTGGAGGGCCAGCTGTTCCAAGCCGAGGACGCCCTGGGCCGGAACGATTTAAAGGGCGCGGAGGACGCGCTTTTGAACGGCGCGCCCAAGGCGGAGGAAGCGAAGCTGCCCGGCCTCCCCGGACAGGAGGGAGACGCGGAGGACGAAAAGGCCCTGGACGGCAAGAGCGCCCAGGGGGCCGAGAGCGCCCAGGAGGCCCTGGAGGAGGGCGAGTGCGAGACCTGCGAGAGCCGGAAGTACCAGGACGGGTCCGACGACATGGGCGTGTCCTTCCAGACGCCCACCAACATCAAGCCGGAACAGGCGGCCTCCGCCGTCCGGGGCCATGAGATGGAGCATGTCTACCGGGAGCAGGCCAAGGCCGACCGGGAGGGCCGGAAGGTGGTCAGCCAGAACGTGACCATGCACACGGAAATCTGCCCGGAGTGCGGCAAGTCCTACGTCTCCGGGGGCACCACCCGCACCGTCACCAAGGCGGACACGGATAACGCCGCCCAGCAGCAGGACCTGGCCCGGCAGAACGAGGAAGAACAGAAAGCGCGCACCCCCTTCTCGGCGGTGGCGTGATACGAGGCGAACAGGGCTCCGAAGGGGGGGCCCTGTTTTCATAGGGGAAAATCCCCGGAACCTTTCCCCTGGAAAATCCGTCTATATAGGTAACAGCCCCGCTTGGAAGACGGGGCGGACAAGGAGGATGAACGGATGAAAAGAGGACTTGCCCTGTTCCTGGCGGCCCTGCTGACGGCCCTGACCCTCACCGCCTGCGGAGGAGGCGGGGGCTACAGCGGGGGAAGCGCTTCCAGCGCCCCCGCCGACAGCGAGAGCCAGACGGCCTATGACGACAGCGGGGACGAGTGGAAGGCCGAGGTAAGGGAGTTCGGCTTTGACGCCGCCTCCGGCTCGGCGGGGGGCTCCCCCGCCGAGCCGGAGGCGGCCACAGAGGAGCCCCGGGAGGACCGCCTGGCCAGCGCCAAGATGGTCTACACCGCCAGCATCCAGGCGGAGACTCAGGATTACGACGCCTGTACCGCCGCCCTGGAGGAGCTGGTGGACAGGCTGGGGGGCTATTTGGAGTACGCCTCCTCCGACAGCCGCGGCGACGGCAGCCGGAGCGCCAGCTATACCGTCCGGGTCCCCGCCAAGGAGTTTCGGGGCTTTTTGAAGACCGTGGGGGAAATCAGCCACGTCACCAGCCAGGACCAGAACGCCGAAAACATCAGCGAGCGGTACTACGACACGGAGAGCCGCCTGGAAACCCAGAAGACGAAGATGGAGCGGCTTCAGACGCTGCTTTCCAAGGCGGAAAATATGGAGGACATCATCGACCTGGAAAACGCCATCAGCGAGACGGAATACCAGATCGAGCAGCTTACCGGGTCCCTCCGGCATTATGACTCCCTGGTGGATTTCGCCACCATCGACGTCCGCTTGCGGGAGGTGCTGCGCCTCACCACGGTGGAGGAGGCCCCGCCCACCTTTGGAAGCCGCCTGGGGAACGCCTTCACGGACGGGCTCCGCGGCTTTGGGGACTTCCTCCAGGATGTGGCCGTGTACCTGGCCTATAACTGGACCTGGATGGTCCTCCTGGCCCTCGTTATCCTGCTGGTGGTGAAGGTCTCCAAGCGGCGCCAGGCCCAGCGGGGAGAGACCTTCCGCCAGGCCCGGGAGCGGACGGGGGGCAGCTTCTTCAAGCGGAAGAAGGACGAACCGAAAAACCCGGATGACAAACAGCCGTAAATCTGATATAGTAAGGGGGCGGACGGAGATCCGCCCCCGTTTTTTGAAATACGCACAAGGAGGATCATGATATGAAACTCACCTGGCTGGGCCACGCCTGCTTCCTTGCGGAGCAGGACGGATACCGGATTCTGCTGGACCCCTACACCGGCGTGGAGGGTTATCCGGCCCTGGCGGAGCAAAAGCTCCAGGTCCACAAGATTCTTTGCAGCCACGGCCACTTTGACCACAACGCCGTGGACCAGGCGGAGCTGGTCCCCTTCGACGGCCCCTGCCCCTTCACCATCCGCACCGTGGAGACCTTCCACGACGGCGAGGGCGGGGCCCTCCGGGGGCCCAACACCATCCATATCCTCTCGGCGGACGGCGCTGCCGTCGCCCACCTAGGGGACCTGGGGCACCCGCTTTCGCCGGAGCAGGTTGAGGCCATCGGCCCCCTGGACGCGGTTTTGATTCCCGTGGGAGGCACCTACACCGTGGACGCGGCGGGGGCCAAGGCCGTCTGCGAGGCCCTTCACCCCAAGTGCGCCGTTCCCATGCACTACCGCCACGCCCCCTACGGCCTGCCCAACGTGGCGGGGGTGGAGGACTTCCTGTCCCTGTGGCCCGTCGGGGCCGTCCGGCGGCTGGAGGGGCCCGTCTGCGAGGTGGACGGCGGGGCTTCCGGCGTGCTGGTCCCCCAATTTCTCCAGGAGGCTTGATATGTACCGTTATATTTTATTTGACCTGGACGGGACCCTGACGGACTCCCGGGAGGGCATTGTCCACTGTGTCCGGGAGACCATCCTGGGTTACGGCGGCCCGGTGCCGGAGGAGGAAACCCTGCTCCGCTTCATCGGCCCGCCCCTTCAGGATTCCTTTATGCGCTTTTGCGGCTACAGCCCGGAGAAGGCGGCGGAGGCGGTGGAGCGCTTCCGCCTGATTTACGAGCCCGTGGGCCAGTATGAGAACCGGGCGGCCCCGGGCATGGAAGCCGTCATGGGCCGCTTGAAGGAGCGGGGCTATGTGCTGGCCCTGGCCTCCTCCAAGCCGGAAAACCTGTGCGTTTCCATCTGCGCCCGGTTCGGCTTCACGCCCCACCTCTCCGCCCTGGTGGGAAGCCCGCCCCACGGGGACTGGGAAAAGGAGGACGTGGTCCGGGAGGCCATGCGGCAGCTGGGCCTGACGGAGCGGGATCTCCCCCAGGTGCTGATGGTGGGGGACCGGAAATTCGACGTGCTGGGGGCCCGGGCCTGCGGCGTGGACTGCGCCGGGGTGGAGTTCTTCGGCTATGCCCCGCCGGGGGAGCTGGAGGAGGCCGGAGCGGTGGCTGTGGTGAAAACACCGGAGGAGCTGGAGGAATTCATTCTGGCCCATTGAGGGTGGACAGGAGAACGGGCCGCCGAAGGCGGCGGCCCCTACGGGGGTTCTTCCGATAGGAGATGCCGTAGGGGCCGCCCCCCCTGGGCGGCCCGGCTCCCCGGTTCTCCCCAGGCGGCGGAGGTAGGTCCGCCCCTGCTTACGGCCGTGTCCCATCGCCCCCGCGGCCGGGCTCCATAGGAAACACCGTCAAATCCTCTCCCCCGCCCCAGAGGGCCAGGAAGACCTCCCCCTCGTTCCGGTAGCCCTGGCGGAGCAGGCAGCGGCGGACCCATTCGTCCTCCTTCCCCGCCTGGCGGAGGTTGCCGGAGAGCAGCTTCCCGTCCATGATAAGGGGAGTCTGGACCTGGGACTGGGAGGGATTCTTGTTCAAATCCGCCGGGGTGGCGGGGCGGTCCGCCTCCTTGGGCAGGAAGCTGACGGTGCCGTTGTGCTCGAAGACGGCGGTCTGGAGCTGGCTTAGGTCAAACCAGCCGCCGATGCGGCAGTAGGTGAGAAACTCGCTCAAGTCCAGCTTGGCCTTTTTCAGGTTCTCCCGGTAAATCACCCCGTCCTCCAGCAGCACCACGGGCCGTCCCGTGACAGCGGCGCGGATTTTCAGGGACTTGCAGCAAAGCACCGAGATGCTCACAGCCACCAGCCCGTAGACAATCAGGGCGGTGAGGGGCTTGTGGGGCTCTTCCAATTCGGTGGCCAGCTCGGCGGCGGCGGAACCGATGGTGATGCCCACCACATAGTCGAACATGGTCATTTGGGACACCTGCTTGGCCCCCATCAGCTTGGTGAGGAGGAACAGCGCCAGGATGGACAGCAGGGTGGTCAGCACCGTCATGCCGGTGTCTTGCAGAATTTGAGTCATGAAAAGAACGCCTCCCGTGGCAGATGTCGGTTGACGACAGTATGCCGCGGGAGGCGCGTTTTATGCGGGTATTCAAATCAGCCAGCGCCGGACTCCCGGGACCTGGGAGAACAGGGCGTAGGCCCCCCAGCCGCAGATTAGGACCAGGAGGGAGACCAGGGGCACGGTGAAAAGCGGCGGGCCCTCCGCCGCCCGGAGGCCGTGGCGGGCGAAGAACTGCAAGAAAAACACATGGGTTAAAAAGACGCAGAAGGAGGCGTTGGAAAGGCGCTCCGCCGCCCGCCCCGCCCATTCCGGCAAAGAGGCCCTCTGACACAGGCCCCAGAAGCCCAGGGCCTCCAGAAAAACCCCGGCCCCGGTGCCCTCCAGGAAATGCTCCTCCAGCCTCCCCGCCGCCGCCGAGGCGGCCCAGGTCCCCCCGAAGGTGAGGAGGAAGCCCGCCAGAAGAGCCGCGAGGCAGAGGGGCCGCCGGGGACGGGGACGGTAAACCGTCAGGTAATGCCCCAGCAGGGTGTAGCCAATAGAGGAGTAGGCCAGGTTCAGCCGCCACTGGACCGGGACGCCCCCCAGAAGCGTAAACGGCCAGAGGGTCCGAACCGTGGGGTACAGAATGCCCAGGAGGAACCACAGCCCCAGGGCATACTCCAAAGACTGCCGGTCCCCGTTTCGGACCAGGAGCCGGGTGACGGGCAGGAAGGCGTAAACCAGGAGCATGATGTGGAGATAATAGAGATGCTCCTCATGCCGGAAGAGGAGGAGGTTTTTCGCCGCCGCCTCCAGGTCCCAGGGGGTGAGGCTGTCCAGCAGCCACAGGTAAACCAGCTTATAGCAGGCCGCCCAGAAAAACAGCGCCGCCAGAAGCCGGGCCATGCTGCGGGTGTAGAGCCGTTTTATGGGCAGCTCCCGCTCCGGCGGCAGGAGCAGGGCCCCGCTGGCCATAAGGAACAGGGGTACCGCCGGACGGGCCAGGGCATTCCAGAACAGGCCGGACAGCCAGGGGGCGGAAACCGGGCCGGAGAGGCAGCCCGCGCTGGCGTGGATCAGCAGGACGCCAAAAATAGCGGAACTTTTTACCAGGTCAACCGGCCGGTCTCGCGGGGGGGGGGGGTAAATTTTGGAAATCATGAAAGCGCCTCCTTGGGTTCCGCCGGGACGTCGGTTTCCACGGGCCCATCGTTGGTGTGTACGTTGATGTACCGCCCCTTCAGCTTGGAGTGAAGAATCGTCTGGCTGGAGTACAGCCCCCCGTAGCCGGAGAGGACATAGCTGACGCAGCAGGCCAGCGCGTAGTACAAAAGCCCCCCGCTTCCAAAGAGCTCGATGGCCAGGGCAATGGAGGCCAGGGGGCAGTTGGTGGCCCCGCAGAACACGGACGCAAGGCCCAGCGCGGCGGCAAAGCCCGCCGGAAGCCCCAGCACGGGCCCCATGGCGCAGCCGAAGGCCGCCCCCACGAAGAAGGAGGGCACCACCTCCCCGCCCTTGAAGCCCGCTCCCAGGGTGACGGCGGTGAAAAGGATTTTGAGCAAGAACGCCTCCGGCCGGACGGCCCCCTGCTCCACGGCGGCGGCGATGACCTCCATTCCCGCGCCGTTGTAGTCCGTGGAGCCGCAGAGCCGGGTGAGAAGAATCACGGCGCAGCCCCCGGCGAAGGCCCGGAGCCAGGGATTGGGAATCCGCTTGTGGAGCTGCCGCTCCGTCAGGCGGATGGTCCCGCAGAACACCACGGACAGCAGCCCGCACAGGGCCGCCAGAATTCCCGCCCGGACCAGCAGGCCCGCCGCCGGCTCGGGAGCCGCCACAGCGAAGGCGGTGGGGGCCACACCCAGCGCCCGGGAGATGCCATAGGCCTCCAGGGCCCCGATAAGGGCGGGGAAAAAGGCGGCGTGGTAGAAGGAGTCCACGCTGACCACGGCGATGGAGAACACCGCCGCCGCCAGGGGCGTTCCGAAGAGGGCGGTGAAAAAGGCCGCCATGCCCGTGGTGGTGGCAATGCGCAGGTCCCGCTCGTCAAAGCCGAAGAGCCGCCCCACCCGATAGCCCAGGGAGCCCCCCATTTGAAGGGCCGCCCCCTCCCGCCCGGCGGAGCCGCCGCAGAGGTGGGTCAGCACCGTCCCCAGGAAGATGGCGGGGACCAGCAGGAGGGAGACGCTGCCCCCCTTGTGGACCTGGTCAAAGATGTCGTTGGTGCCCTGGCCCTCGGTGCCCAGCAGCTTGTAAAGCCCCACAATGGCAAGGCCCGCCAGGGGCAGGCCGTACAGCAGCCGGGGATACTCCCCCCGGAGCTCCGTCACATACTCCACGGCCATGTGGAACGCCGTGCCCACCAGGCCGCAGGAGATCCCCGCCGCTGCGGCCAGCAGCAGCCACTTTCCAAGGGCCCGGGCGTAGAGCGCCGTCAGATCCCACCGGGCCCGGAGGTCCCGCTTGATGCCATCCAATGTCATAGTTTCCCTCCGCTCATGCAAGGCGATGCTTATAGTATACAGGGCCCCCGGCCATAATGCAAGCAGAGGGACGGGAAGAAAGGTTCACCTTTTTCCAGAAAATTTGGGAAGACGGTTGATTCCGGTAAAAAAATCCTGTATACTATGGACAGGAAAGCGGCCCCGAAAGGGGCGGAATTTGTGGATTTTTGAATGGAGGAACGCGCTATGAAATACGGCCGCACCTACAATTTCTCCGCCGGCCCCGCCATGATGCCGGAGCCCGTGCTGGAGGAGATCGCCGCCGAGATGATGAACTACCGCGGGAGCGGCATGTGCGTCATGGAGATGAGCCACCGGAGCAAGGTGTTCCAGCAGATTCGGGACGAGGCGGAGGCGGACCTCCGCAAGCTCATGGGCATTCCCGACAACTACAAGGTCCTCTTCATCCAGGGAGGCGGCACGGTCCAGTTCGCCATGGTGGCCATGAACCTGATGAAAAACGGGGTCGGATGCTATGTGGAAACCGGCGCATGGTCCAAGAAGGCCATCGCCGAGGCAAAGAAATACGGCGAGGTCAAAATCGTGGCCTCCTCCGCCGACAAGAACTTCTCCTATATCCCGGACTGCTCCAATCTGGACATCCCGGACAACGCGGACTATGTGTATATCTGCGAAAACGAGACTATCAACGGCACCACCTATTTCAGCCTCCCCGACACCAAGGGGAAGGTACTGGTGTCCGACCAGTCCAGCATGTTCCTCTCCCGCCCCTGCGACGTGAGCCGGTACGGCCTCATCTGGGGCGGCGTGCAGAAGAACGTGGGCCCGGCGGGCATGGCGGTGGTCATCATCCGGGAGGATCTGCTGCGGGACGATCTTCCAAAATTTGTCCCCACCTATATGAGCTATAAGACCCACGCGGACAACGACTCCCTCTACAACACCCCCAACTGCTGGGCCATCTACTGCTGCGGAAAGGTCTTCAAGTATCTGCTGGATAACGGCGGCCTGGAGGCCATGCACCGGCGCAACGAGGAAAAGGCGAAGATTCTCTACGACTTCTTGGACCAGTCCAAGCTCTTCACCGGGGCCGTGCGGAAGGAGGACCGCTCCCTCATGAACGTGCCCTTCGTCACCCCCACGAAGGACCAGGACGCCGACGTGGTGGCGGCTTCCAAGGCGGCGGGCTTTGACAACCTCAAGGGCCACAAGAGCGTGGGCGGCCTCCGGGCCTCCATCTACAACGCCATGCCCAAGGAGGGCGTGGAGGCGCTGGTGGAGTTCCTGAAGAAGTACGAGCAGGAGCACAACTGAATTAAAGAGGGGACTTCGTCCCCCCTTTAGATTCCCCCCTCCAGTGACATCTGTCACTGGAGCCGCCGCCCAAGGCGGCTGGAGTCTTGGTATTTTCCTGACGCGCATGTCGTCAGGAAAATGATTCAAATTTATTTTCCGCCAAGAGCGGAAAACCAGGGGAGTGCCCCTGGACCCCCTTCCGGGCTGCCGGACGCGCCTGTCCCCCAATGGGCGTGAGGGTTTTCCGACATTGGCACCCCTGGGGTGTGCCGGATACGAAAGGGGTACAATTATGATGCTAAAGCGCGTATTGGTCACCGACGGAATGGACGCCTCCGCCATAGAAAAGCTCCGGGCGGACGGCTGCGAGGTGGTGGAGCAGTTCTATGAGCCCGACGCCCTGGGCCCCGCCCTGCGGGACTTTGACGCGGTGATTATCCGCTCCGCCACCAAAATCAAGGAGCCCCAGATTGACGCCGCCAAGGGCGGGCGGCTCCGGCTCATCGTCCGGGCGGGCGTGGGCATGGACAACATCGCCATTCCCTATGCCGAGGCGGCGGGCATCGCCGTGCGGAACACCCCCCGGGCCTCCTCCAACGCCGTGGCGGAGCTGGCCCTGGCCCTCCTCTTCTCCTGCGCCCGGAACATCTCCGTCGCCGGGCACACCATGCGGGAGAACAAGTGGGAGAAGAAGGCCTATTCCAAGGGCTTCGAGCTCTCCGGCAAAACCGCCGGAATCATCGGCTATGGACGCATCGGCCGGATGGTGGGCGATAAGTGCCAGGCCCTGGGGATGAAGGTCCTCTCCACCGTCCACCGTCACCGTCCGGAAGGCTGCGAGTGCGAGACTATGAAATTTGTCTCCATGGACGATCTGCTGGCGGGCTCCGACGTGCTCATCCTCTGCGCCCCCGGCGGGGACAAGGCCCTGGTGGACCGGGAGAGCCTGGGAAAGATGAAGGACGGCGTGGTGATTGTCAACGTCTCCCGGGGCAGCAACGTGGACGAGGGGGCCCTTCTGGAGGCCCTGGAGTCCGGCAAGGTCCGGGCGGCGGGGCTGGACGTGTGGATGAGCGAGAAGGACCCCAACTGGGCCCTGGCCCAGCACCCGGCGGTCTCCTGCACCCCCCACATCGGCGCGGGGACCCGGGAGGCGCAGAAGCGCATCGGCCAGGAGCTGGTGGACATTGTGGAGGGCTTTGCCCCTTGAGGGCGGAGCTCTGGGCACAGGAGTATGAAAAGCCATGCGATCGATTCGTGACATCTATAAGGCGGGCCGGGGGCCCTCCAGCTCCCACACCATGGGCCCCGCCCGGGCCGCCGCCCTCTTCCGGGAGGAGACGCCGGAGGCGGACGCCTACCGGGCGGTGCTGTACGGCTCCCTTTCCAAGACGGGGAAGGGCCACGGGACGGACCGCATCCTGACGGAGACCTTCGCCCCCCTTCCGGCGGAGATTGTCTTCTCCCAGGAGACGGTGGAACAGCACCCCAACACCCTGGACCTCACCGCCCTCCGGGGCGGGCGGGAGCTATGCACCCAGCGGGTCTACAGCGTGGGCGGCGGGGATTTGGAATGGGAGGGCCGCCCCGCCCCGGGGCAGGAGCAGGAGACCTATTTTGAAAACTCCTTCGCCGAAATCAAGGAGTTCTGCGAGTTCCGCTACATCAGCCTCACGGACTACGTGGAGCTGAACGAGGGGGCGGGCATCTGGGACGACCTCCTGGAAATCTGGTCCGTCATGCAGCGCTCCATTCAGGAGGGGCTGGCCGCCTCCGGGGAGCTGCCCGGGGGGCTGCGCATTGAGCGGAAGGCCAAGTCCATCCACGACCACATTCTGGTGAACAAGCACCCGGAGATCATCGAGTGCCAGCGGGTGTGCTCCTACGCCTACGCCGTGTCGGAGCAGAACGCCGGAAACGGCCTCATCGTCACCGCCCCCACCTGCGGGTCCTGCGGCGTGCTGCCGGCGGTGCTGTACTACTTCCAGGACAAGCGGGGCCTCAGCGATTTGGATGTGGCCCACGCCCTGGGGGTGGCGGGCCTCTTCGGCGCCCTGGCGAAGCGCAACGCCTCCGTCTCCGGGGCGGAGTGCGGATGTCAGGCGGAAATCGGCGTGGCCTGCGCCATGGCCGCCGCCGCCCTGGGCCAGATCTTCGGCTACTCCGTCAAGCGCATCGAGTACGCCGCCGAGGTGGCCCTGGAGCATCACCTGGGCCTTACCTGCGACCCCATCTGCGGCCTGGTTCAGATTCCCTGCATCGAGCGCAACGCCGTGGCGGCCATGCGGGCCATCAACTCCGCGAATCTGGCCTATTTCCTGGCGGAGACCCGGCGCATCAGCTATGACATGGTGCTCAAGACCATGTACGAAACCGGCATCCACCTGAACCGGGGCTACCGGGAGACCTCCGAAGGGGGCCTTGCCCGGCTGTATTCCCGGCGGGGGTGAAACCGGAAATAAGGAAACGAGAGCCCCGCCTGTCCCTTGGAACAGGCGGGGCATTTTGGGGATTTTGCCGAAACCCCCTTGCAATTTGAGGAAATCCGGGTTACAATAAGAACTGGAAACATGAATGCGGCAGGCTGCCGGGTGTAAGAGGCACCCGACAGCCCTGTACGAGTGTCCGTACCACTCAGCACAGCAGTTTGAACTGCGCCACGGGCTTATTATACCCATTCCTCCACGCTTTTGCAAGGGTGGATAGCAAGGTTGCGGGAAGGGGAACGATGGGCCGTGCGTTCGCATGCTCTTAGGCGGCGCTGAGTTCTTGGGACTCGGCGCCGCTTTTATGTTTCCGGCGGACGCCCAACCGGAGAGGGAGGTCCCACACACACGGCGGGTCCCCCCCGCCATCCCCTTTCCTCCCTCCCCGGCGGGCGCGCCCCGCCGGAAGACCCGTGAAAACCGGCTGACCCGCGAAAGCCCCCGCGCCGGAAGGCGCGGGGGCTTTTCACCGGAAAGCTTCGCTAAAAACGGCGGAGTTGTCGTAAAAGCACACAGCGCAAGCGTTTGTTTTTCTCCGGCAGGGAAGCTAAAAATGACAAATTCTGATGCCGGCCTCCCAAATTGAAGGAAGGCATGGCTGTGAAAAAGTTCCCGTTCTTTTTGCAGAATGTGACAAATCCTCTTGCATTTTCCGGCAGGATGGAGTAAAATACGTTTCATTCTGTCGGCTGCGGACGAGAGCGTTCCCGTCCGCCGGGTCAAAAAATTTTTGGAGGAACCAACATGAAGAAAAAGCTGTTATCCCTGGCTCTGGCCCTGGCGCTGAGCCTGAGCCTGGCTGTCCCCGCCTTCGCCGCCGAGGAAGACAAGACGGGCACCACCGCTCCCACGGAGTCTTCCGGCGAGGAGAAGAAGGACGAAACTCCCGCGGAAGGCGAGGAGAAGAAGGACGAAGCTCCCGCCGAAGATGGGGAGAAAAAAGACGAAACTCCCGCCGAGGACGGGGAGAAGAAGGACGAAGCTCCCGCCGAGGACGGAGAGAAAAAGGACGAAGCTCCCGCCGAGGACGGAGAGAAAAAGGACGAAGCTCCCGCCGAAGACGGAGAGAAGAAAGACGAGGCCGCTCCCAAGTTTACCGATGTAGCCGCCGATTCCCCCTTTGCCGCCGCCATTGACTGGGCCGTTGCCGAGGGCATCACCACCGGCAAGACCGAGACCACCTTCGGCCCCTCCGACACCTGCACCGTGTCCCACATCCTGACCTTCCTGTGGCGCGCCAACGGCAAGCCCGGCGCCAAGGAGGGCGTGAAGGACCGTGACGCCGCCCTGGAGTGGTTCGAGAAGGAGATCGTTGACAATCACGGAGAGCCCGACGCCGCCTGCACCCGGTCCATGGCCATGCTCTACATCTGGCAGGCCGCCGGCAACCCGGAGACCGAGGCCAAGGTGAGCTTCACCGACGTGACCGACGGCGGAGAGTACGGCCTCCAGCCCATCGCCTGGGCCGTGGAGAAGGGCATCACCTCCGGCACCGGCGACGGCACCACCTTCTCCCCCGACACCCCCTGCACCCGGGGCCAGATCGTGACCTTCCTCTATCGCGCCAACCAGGCTGAAGCCGCCGAGTAAGCACCGTCCAGATAAAAAGCCCCGCCGTGAGAACGGCGGGGCTTTTCCTGTCTCCAGCATCATTTTCTCCTGGCCGCCGAGGACCCCAGGCCCAGCTCCAGGCGGTACTTGGTCACCGTCCGCCGGGCCAGGAGAATCCCCCGGTCCGCCAGCAGGCGGGAGAGGTCCTGGTCGCTGTAGGGCCGTTGACCATCCTCCTCCCGGACGAGGGAGAGCAGGGCCTGCTTCGCCGCCTGGCGGGAGACGCCGCCGCTGACGGGGAGGCTGAAAAAGTAGCGGAGGGGGTATGTACCCTGGCGGCACTGGAGGTACTTCCCCCGGACGGCCCGGGAGACCGTGGAGGGGTGAAGGGCCAGACCCTCCGCCAGGGAGGAAAGCGTCATAGGGGCCAGGTCCCCCGTCTGCCCGGAGAAGAAGGGCCGCTGGGCTTCCAGCGCCGCCTCGGCGCAGCGGCGGAGGGTGCTCCCCCGGCGATCCAGGCTGTCCAGCAGCCATTTGGCCTGCCGGAGCTTCTGGCGGAGGTAGTCCTTAGTCTCCTTCTCGTCGGAGCTTTTCAAAAGCCGGAGATAGTAGTCGTTGACGGACACCCGGGGCAGGTAGTACTCGTTCAAAATGACCTTGAGCTCCCCGTCCAGCTCCGCGACGAACACGTCGGGCCGGACGTAGACCGTGGGCTCGGCGGGCTGGAAGGCCCGGCCGGGATGGGGCTCCAGGGAGGCGACAACCGCTTCCGCCCGCCGCACGGCCTCCACCGTAATCCCCAGCTTCTGGGCGATGGCGGCGTAGTGCTTCCGCCCCAGCTCCGGGAGGAAGCGGGCGGCAACGTCCATGGCCACAGGGTCCGCGCCGTCCCGGCGGCTGAGCTGGAGCAGCAGGCACTCGGACAGGGATCGGGCCCCCACCCCCGGGGGGTCCAGGCTCTGGAGGGTGTCCAGGGCCTGGTCCGTCAGGGCCTGGGGGATCTTCATGGCGGCGAGGCCGTCCAGATCCTCCTGGGCCAGGTAGCCGTCTTCGTCCACCAGCTCCGCCAGATACTCGCACAGGGCCGACAGGGGCTTGGGGAGCCGGAGGCGGTGAATCTGGTCCCGGAGGAAGGCGGCGAGGCTTTCCAGGGCGCTGTCCATGGCCCCGGCTTCCGGGGCCCCCTCCTCATGGGTGAAGGTGGCCCGGTCCCGGACGCCGCCGTCAATCCACCCGGCCTGGCGGCGCAGCTCCTCATAGGCCCGCTCCGGCGGGTCGGACTGGTCCAGCAGGGGGTTTTCCTCCGCCTGGCGGGAGAGGTATTCCAGCAGCTCCTGGGAGGTCATCTGAAGGACCTCCATGGACTGCATCAGCTGGGGAGTCAGCTTCAGCTCCTGCCGCAATTCGGTTTTCAGCTGAACAAGGCTCATGGGGCTCCTCCTGTGGGGCCTGACCCGGGGTCAGGCCGTTCCTCCGGGACCTTCCGGCCCCTATTTTACGTACTTGGCTACCTTCCGGGCCGCCGTGGCCTGGGAGATGCCCAGCTCCTTGGCCACGGCCACGGTGGTGCCCCAGCGGCGGTAGGACTCCCGGATGATCTGCCCCTCGTAGGCGTCCATCCGCTCCGTCAGGGTGCCCTCCCGGGCGGGGGCCGGGGCGGCGGACCCGGCGTCGTACTCCGGGGGCAGGTGCCCCAGGTCGATAATGGGGTCCTGGACGGTGATGACCAGGCGCTCCACCAGGTTTTCCAGCTGGCGGACGTTGCCGGGCCAGTCGCAGCGCTCCAGGAAGGTCAAAAGCCGGGGGCTGAAGGTGAGGGCCTTGCCGTACTCCCCGCAGAACCGGGCCAGGAACTGGTGGGCCAGGGGGAGGATGTCCTCCCGCCGCTGCCGCAGGGGGGGGATGTGGATGCGGATGACGTTGAGCCGGTAGAAGAGGTCGGAGCGGAAGAGGCCCCTTTGGACCGCCTCCTCCAGGTTGCGGTTGGTGGCAACCAAAAGGCGGAAGTCCAGCTCGATGCGCTTGTTGCCGGAAAGGCGCTCAATGGTTTTTTCCTGAATGAGCTGAAGGAGCTTGGACTGAATGTGGGGAGGCAGCTCGCCGATTTCGTCTAAGAAGAGGGTGCCGTTTTGCGCCAGCTCGATTTTGCCGATTTTGCCGCCGCTGGCGGCCCCGGTGAAGGCCCCCTTCTCATAGCCGAAGAGCTCGGACTCGATGAGGTTTTCGTGGAGCACGGCGCAGTTGACCTCAATGAAGGGCCCGTCGGCCCGGCTGCTCATGGCGTGGATGGCCTTGGCTACGGCGCTTTTTCCCACGCCGGTCTCCCCGGTGATGAGAATGTTGGCTTTTGTGTTGGCGGTGTTCTGCATCAGGGTCCACAGCCGCTGCATGGAGGCGCTTTTGAAGATGAGGCTGGTGGAGGTGGCCCGGGTGCGGAGCTCGGCAATCTCCTGGGAGTACTGCTGGAGGGAGTCCTGGAGGTGGCGGTAGTTCCGCTGGATGGCGTTGATCTGCTCCATGGAGACGGTGTTGAAGCAGACGGCGAATTTCAGATCGCCGGCGCGGTCGAAGAGGGGGATGCCCACGGTCATGACGTTTTTGTGGGCGTGGTTGATGGTCTGGGTGGCGGTGATTTTCCGCCTCTGGCGGATGACCTCGGCGGTGACGCAGGGGGAGAAGGTGCCGTCAGCCTCCAAATCGAAGGCGGAGCGGCCCACGATGGAGTTGTGGACGAAGCCGAAGTTCTTTTCATAGCTCTCGCTGACCCGGAGGATGACGCCCTTGGCGTCGGAGAGCATCATGTCGTCGGCGAGGACCAGGTTGTTCTCAGGGCTGAGGATGTCGAAGAGGCCCCGGAGGTTGATGTCGTCGTCAAAGAGGGTGGTGAAGTCGGGTGCCTGCGGCATGGCGGGGCCTCCTTACTTTTCCCCCTGAAAGGGGGGGATTTTACTCGCCCTGACGGGCGGGGCGGATTGGATACCAGCGATGGCTGGTCCATTGCACCCCCCATTTTCTCTTTTTCTTCCAGAAGAAAAAGAGAAAACGGGCCGTGCACGGTCCAAAAGAGAAAAAGAAGTATGGGCCCTTCGGGCCATTTTTTTGCCTTCGATTAGTCTGCCTTTTCCTCCGCGCCCCGCCATGTGGGGTCGTCGGTGATGCCCAGCAGATAGTCCGCGGAGACGTGAAAATACTTCGCCAGCAAAACCACCTTTTCAATCGTGGTCCCCCGGTGGCCTCGCTCCATCATGCCGACTCCGTTGCTTGACAGTCCAAGCTTTTCTCCCAATTCATTTTGTTGGAGCCCAGCTTTCAGCCGCAGCTCCCGGAGTCTTTCTCCAAAAACAGCTTTAACTTCCATAATACCTCTTGACAGCACACTATTTGCGTGTTATTATCAGTATAACGCACAAATAGTTTTTTGGAAAGGGGGAAACTCATGTCGAATTTTTTAAACGCCATATACCACGATGATCCGCTTTCTTATCAGACACTCTGTAACATTGATTCTCCTCAAACACCGGAGGAGCGGCATGTTGCCGCTCAACTCCGCGCGGTAGATGAAGAGACAGCGGAAAAGCTAAAGGCGGGCATCCGCATTCTTGCGGACCGTCAATCAGAGGAAGCCTTTTATGACGGCGTCCGTTTCGGCGCGCAATTAATGGCGGAGCTTCTAGCGCAATAACCGGCAGGAGCCTTGCGCAAGCGCCAGGTGAGCGGCAGCGGAAAGAGAAGCTGGTCCATTCGTCCATCTCCAAAACTCCCGCTTGCACCACGCCGCGGGCAGGAGACATGCGTACCCGGAGGAAGCACCTCTTGCGCGTCTCCCGTCCCACGTCCCCCGCAGGGCGCATACTTCTTTTTCTCTTTTGGACCGTGCACGGCCCGTTTTCTCTTTTTCTTCTAGAAGAAAAACCGGGGCCCCCGCGCGGCCTGCCGCGTGGGGAGAGGAGGAAGGAACGGAGCAGAGCGCAGTCCTCGCCGTTAGGCGGGGACGGAGTGGGCGGAGTTTCTTCCGACGACATGGGGGGTGCAATGAACCAGCCATCGCTGGTATCCAATCCGCCCCGCCCGCAAGGGCGAGCATCATCCCCACAATGCGGACAGCATTGGAATGACCTGCTTCTTCCGGGACATAATCTTGGGCAGGAAGGCGTAATTCTCCTCCCCCTTGATCCCGAACGCCTGGCGGATAGTATCCTCGTCGCCGACGAAAAGCAGCTGCGTCCCCTCCAGCAGCACGTCGGTAATCATCAGCACCACGCTCTGGAGCCCCCGCTTCTCCCGGGTTTCCGCCATGACGGCCAAAAACTCGCCCAGCCGCTTCAAAAGCCGGTCGGAGTCCATGGTGGTAATCTGGCTCACCGCCAGGTTGTGCCCGGCGATGTGGAACTCCTTGTAGTCCGTTTTCAGCATCGCCTCGGCGGTCTTGTCGTCCCCGCAGGCGGCGGAGAAAATCGCCTGCCCCAGGTCCTCCAGCCTGACGCTTGCGATGCGGGCCATGCGGTTGGCGATGTCGATGTCCCGCTGGGTGCAGGTGGGGGACTTGAACATCACCGTGTCCGACACAATGGCCGCCGCCATGAGCCCCGCCATTTTCGCCGTGGGCATCAGGCCCTTCTCCTGGTACATTTCCGCGATGATGGTGTTGGTGCTGCCCACCGCCTCGTTCCGGACGTGGATGGGGTTTTTCGTCTCGATGTCCGCCAGGCGGTGGTGGTCGATGATCTCCAGAATGTCCGCCTGGTCCAGCCCCGTGACGGACTGGGACTTTTCGTTGTGGTCCACCAGCACCACCCGCTTGCGCCGGGGGCGGAGGAGGTGATAGCGGGACAGCATCCCGACGACCTTCTCCTCCTCGTCCAAAATGGGATAGGCCCGGAAGCGGCTTTCCAGCACGGCGTCCTGCACGTCGTCGATATAATCGTCCAGGTGGAAGCAGACGAGATCCTTATTCTTGCACACCCGGGCGATGGGCAGGGCGTGGAAGATGAGCCGCAGGGCCTGGTAGGCGTCGATGGGGGTGGAGATGACGCAGGTCTTCCCCGCCCGCTCCAAAAGCTCCTGGGGCGCCTCGCCCTGGCAGATGATGACGCAGTTCACCTGAAGGTCCAGGGCCCGCTGGACCATGTCCGGCTGGTCGCCGCAGATGACCACGCTGTCCGGGCTGGAGAAGAGCAGGTTCTCCCGGCTGGCGGGCAGGGCGATGGTCACCTCCCCGGAAACCAGGTCCGGCGCGTCCTCGCTCTCGTGGAGGAGCTTCCCCTCCAGCACGGAGATGAGGTTGAAGACGGGGATGTCCTCCACCCGGGGGTTGCGGACGGTGGTGATGTCGTAGTTGGCCACGTCCCCGGCGGAGAGGGTGCCGTAAAGGGTCCCGTCTTCGTTGGCCACGGGGAGGATGGAGAGGTTCCCCCCCTGCATGGCCTGCCAGCCCCGGCTGACGGTGGCGGCGGCGGAGAGGGTGGGCGGCGTGTCGTAGTCCAGGTCCCGGACCTGGGTGCGGACGTTGTCGATGAGCCTGGGGGGCTGGAAGCCGAAGCGGTCCAGGACGATTTGCGTCTCGTCGCTGATTTGGCCCAGCCGGGCGGCCTGGTACTGCCGGTTGCCCAGGGCGTTTTGAAGGGCGGCGTAGGCCATGGCGGAGACGATGGAATCCGTATCCGGGTTCCGGTGCCCGGTGATATAGATGGTGTCCATTGGAAAAAGGCTCCTTTCACGGGACGCGGCGGCGTCCCCTCTCATATCATATCCCCATTATGCTTCCCCGGAGGGGAAATGTCAATCTTTAAGCGGGGACAGGGGAAGTTTTCCCGAAAAAATCCCGGAGATTTGTTAAAATCCCCTTGCATTGGAAAACCGGCTGTGATATGATATTTCAGCATTCCGCACGGCACGCCGACTTTCCGCCGGTGCCCGGTGCCTTAAGGCCCTGGGTTGGCGGGGGGGATGAAGCCGCCGGAGGTAAAAACTAAACTTGATTTGGAGGAACAAATACCATGGCAAATTCCAGCGTCGTATCCATGAAGGCCCTGCTTGAGGCGGGCGTCCACTTCGGCCACCAGACCCGCCGGTGGAACCCCAAGATGGCCCCCTATATCTACACGGAGCGCAACGGCATCTATATTGTCGACCTCCAGAAGACCGTCCGCAAGCTGGAAGAGGCGTACAACTTCGTCCGCCAGCTCTCTGAAAACGGCCAGTCCCTGCTGTTCGTGGGCACCAAGAAGCAGGCCCAGGACGCCATCCGGGAGGAGGCGGGCCGCTGCGGCCAGTACTACGTCAACGCCCGGTGGCTGGGCGGCATGATGACCAACTTCAAGACCATGCGCACCCGGGTGGACCGGCTGAACCAGCTCAAGGCCATGCAGGAGGACGGCACCTTCGACATGCTGCCCAAGAAGGAAGTCATGAAGCACCTGGGCGAAATCGCGAAGCTGGAGAAATACCTCGGCGGCGTGAAGGAAATGAAGAAGCTCCCCGGCGCCCTCTTCATTGTGGACACCCGGAAGGAGCGCAACGCCATTGCCGAGGCCCACAAGCTGGGCATTCCCGTGGTGGCCATCGCGGATACCAACTGCGACCCCGACGAAATCGACTATGTGATCCCCGGAAACGACGACGCCATCCGGGCCATCAAGCTGATCTCCTCCATCATGGCCAACGCCGTGCTGGAGGGCCGCCAGGGCGAGCAGACCGAGGAAGCCGCCCCTGCCGCCGCCGAGTGAGATACGGCGATACAATAAATTTGGAGGAACGCAATTATGGCTTTCAGCGCGACTGATGTAAAGAACCTGCGCGAGATGACCGGCGTAGGCATGATGGACTGCAAAAAGGCCCTGGTGGCCACCGACGGCGACATGGACAAGGCCGTGGAGTGGCTGCGGGAAAAGGGCATGGCCGCTTCCGTGAAGAAGGCGGGCCGCGTGGCCGCCGAGGGCATGGCCTATGCCGCCGTCATCGACGGCGTGGGCGTAGTGGTGGAGGTGAACGCCGAAACCGACTTCGTGGGCAAAAACGAGAAATTCGTGGACTTCGTCAAGGGTGTGGCCGCCACCGCGGCCAAGGAGAACCCCGCCGACCTGGACGCTTTGATGGAGTGCAAGTATAACGGAACGGACCTCACCGTCACCCAGCAGCAGCAGGAGATGGTGCTGGTCATCGGCGAGAACATCAAGGTCCGCCGCTTCGCCCGGTGCGCCGAGGGCGTGTCCGTGCCCTACGTCCATGCCGGCGGCAAGATCGGCGTGCTGGTGAACCTGGAGACCGGCCTTCCCGCCGAACAGGTGGCGGAGCTGGGCAAGAACATCGCCATGCAGATCGCCGCCTTGAACCCCCGCTTCTGGGACAAGTCCCAGGTGACCCAGGACGTGCTGGACGAGGAGAAGAAGGTCATGCTGGCCCAGATGGAGAACGACCCGAAAATGGCGGGCAAGCCCGAGCAGGTCCGGGAGAAGATCGTCATGGGCAAGCTGAACAAGTTCTATTCCGAAAACTGCCTGCTCCAGCAGGATTCCGTCCGCGCCGACGTGTTCGAGGGGTCTGTGGAGGCCTATATCGCCCACGCGGCCAAGGAGCTGGGCGGCGCCATCACCTTCAAGACCGCCGTGCGGTTCGAGAAGGGCGAGGGCATCGAGAAAAAGCAGGAGAACTTCGCCGACGAGATCGCCTCCCTGGTGAAGGGCTGATCCCCGGCTTTCAACCGTATCAAAAGGACCTCCGCCCCTGGGCGGAGGTCCTTTCCTGCTTCTTTGCGGGGCCTGTCCCCCCCCTGGTCAGGCCATTCCTCCGGGACCGCCCTTCTGCGGAAAGACCGCTCCATTGAACCTTTCGATTTTTTCAACAGAGAATTTCCGAATAGCTCTTGACCTTCCGGGAAAAATCCTTTAAAATAAGGGTTTGTGTACGGCCCCGGCCGTACCGTCATCACTATAAACGGAAAGGCGAGACGACGTTATGAAGCATCCCTACAAGACGCGGGAGGGCGGCGCGACGGTGACGGTATTCGTCCCTTACGACTGCAAGAACCACTGCCCCTTCTGCATCAATAAAGGCGAATACGCGGACCTGACCGGCTTTTCCGCCGAGAAAATCCGCGCCAGCATCCGCCGGATGGACGCCATTACGCCTTACTGCGATTTTGTCTTCACCGGCGGCGAGCCCTTCGCCGACCTCCAGGTCCTCCAGTCCATGCTGGACGAGATTCCCACCACCCACAAGGTCTATATCAACACCACGCTGCCTGTGTCCGAGTTCCAGACGGAGGAGGATATCCTGGCCTTCACGGAGCGGAACAAGCATAAAATCACCTGCATCAACGTCTCCCGGCACATGCAGAAATACGTGGTGGAGTCCAACGACGGTTTGCTTGCCCGGCTCCCCGTGCCCTTCCGGGTGAACTGCGTGCTGTATAAGGACTACCCCGCTGAGAACCTGATCCCCTATCTGGACCGCTTTAAGAAGGTTCCCGGGGCCTCCATCCAGTTCCGGTTCGATTACACCGCCACCACGCCGGAGAACCTCTATGAGGAAGAGGGGGACAAAATCCTCCAGGACCTGAAAAAAATCGCCCGGTACACCGGGCTGGACGGCTGCCGGATGCGCTGCGGATTCCACTTCGATTACCACGGGCTGGAGCTGACCTACCACAAGACCCTGCCCTATTCCACCATTGTGGAGACGGACCCGGCGGACGGCGTGACCTACGACATCCTCTACGACATCCTGATTAAGCAGAACGGGGACATCCACGGCGATTGGGACGGGACCCCGCTGGACGTGGAGGCTTATGAACAGGTGGTCTTCGAGCCCTATGACCTAAAGTGGCTGGCGAGGATTGCGTAACGGCATAAAAGAAACCAAACAAGCGGACGGCCTTAGCCGTCCGCTTTTCTCATGCCCCCAGAGCCTCCAGCAGGGCCGCCGGGTCCACCGCCTTCCCATAGGGATATTCCACCCCGTCCCTCCAAACGGAAACGGGCCGGGCGGTGGACCGGGCGGCGGCGAGGAATTCCTCGAACGTCACCTCGGGCTTCACCTGACAGGCCAGGGCGTAGAGCCCCGCCACATAAGGAACCGCCCAGCTCGTGCCGCCCCCGGCGAAATAGGCGTACTCCGCCCCGCCCGCCGGAGAGGCGGCGGTGCGGCCATCCATGGGAACCAGGAGAAGGGACCCGTCCGTCCCCCGGTATTCTCCGCTGTAAAGGCTCTCCTCCCAGAAGGCCCCGGGGAGGCAGTCCTCCAGGCGGTTGGGGTCCCCATAGGGCCGCCGCCCCATGCCCATCCAGGGCTCCAGCAGGGGGTCCCGGCTGTTGACGCAGACCACGGCGATGCCCGCCGCCCGGGCCCGGGCGATGGCGGCCTCCAGGGCTTCCGCCCCCGGGTCCCCCGGCATCCAGCCCACGGACATGGAAATCACCCGGATGCGCTCGCCCTCCGGCAGGGTTTCATTCAGGGCCGTGAGGCGGTCTACGTCCTCGGCGTACCAGCTCAGGTCCCGGGAAAACGCCGCGCCCTCCCCGGTTCCCAAATCGTCGGCCAGGAAGTACAGCAGGGCCTCCGGGGCCACGCCCACCGTCTTCCCCAGGGCGATGGAGGCCACGGCGGGGCCGTGGGCGGAGGCGGGGCCTTGGGCGGCGGTGTGATATTCCTGATAGAACCGGAGGCGGTCCCCGTACTCCTGATGGTTCGCCGGCAGGGCCTGGTCTATGATGGCAATCCCCACGCCCCTGCCGGTGATTCCCCGCCCATGGAGGGCCCGGAGGCCCAGGCCGGGGTCCTTCCCCAGATCCAAAAGCCGCGCCGGGTCAAAGCCCTCCGGCAGCTCCTCCGGCCACTGGGTCCGGGTGTCAAAATCCCAGCGGTACGCCGCCTCCTCCAGGCCCGTCAGATCCAGCTCCCGGAGGTCCGCCCCCCGGAGATCGCCGGAGGACAAAAGGGCCCGGCTTTCCGCCTCCGGCTCCATGGGTTCCTCCCGGGACGGCCCGCAGCCCGCCAGCAGGGCCAGCAAAAGGCAGAGGGCGGGGCGCAAAAGTTTGCGGTTTTTCATGATGCATCATCTCCTTGTTGAAATGCCTCCAGCATACCAGGCAAATCTTACGAACGGCTTGACAGCTTTCTTACAAATTTCTTACGGTTTGCGCCCTCCCCTTTTTCTTCCAACTTTCTTCAATTTTACTAAAACCCCTTGACGGGAGGCGGCGGGAGGCTTATTCTTATTTTATAAAGAATCCACCGGATAAGCCGCGCAATGCGGAGGAGGGCTTCCTATGAAAAAGATCATCGCAACATCCCTGGCGGCGCTGCTGTGCCTGAGCCTGAGCGCGCCCGCGGCCATGGCTTACGGGCCCTGGGACGGGCGGACCGCCGTCTCCTCGAACTTGTGGACCGGAATGGCCCTGGGCCTGAACAACTTCCGGCAGATCCGGGACTATTACCCCGGGGTCTTCCCCGACGTGCCCGCCGGGGCCTGGTATGAGGAGGGCGTCCGCACCCTCTACGAGCGGGGCCTGACGGAGGGCGGGCGGCGCTTCGCCCCCCGGAGCCAGGTCACCCTGGGCGAGGTGGTGTCCCTGGCGGTGCTGCTCCACCGGACCTATAACGGCTGGTCCATGCCGGAGGGGATGAGCGGGCTTCAGTACGCACTGAACACCGGCATCGTCGCCGCCGACCAATACGACGACTACACCGCCCCCGCCACCCGGCGGAGCTTTGCCGCCATCATGGCCAACGCCCTGCCCTCCGAGGCGCTGAAGGGCATCAACATCGTCATGGACGGCACCATCCCCGACGTGCCCATGACCGACCCCGGCGCCAAGGGCATCTACCGGCTCTACCGGGCGGGCGTCCTGGTGGGCGGAGACATTCACGGCACCTTCCATCCCAACGGCCTGGTTACCCGGAGCACGGCGGCGGTTATCGTCTCCCGGATGGTGGAGCCCGCCCTGCGCCGGGGGACCACGCTGATGGAGCAGGAGTCCTACCGGGTCTACCTGGACCGGACTTCCATGCTGCTGGCCCCGGGGCAGGCCGACCGGCTCACCGCCATGGTCTATCCCGTCAACAACATGATGGAGCAGCGGATCTCCTGGTCCTCCTCCGAGCCCCGGACCGCCGTGGTGGACCAGAACGGCGTGGTCACCGCCATTCAGCCGGGCACGGCCCTCATCATCGCCTCCACGCCCTCCGGCACCATGGCCACCTGCGCCGTGCGGGTGGTGGCCTGGCACTAGGCCTTGTTTGAAAAATAGCAAAACGCCGTCTTGGGGCATCTTTTTCCGCCAGGACTGCGTTGATTTGACTTGAAATCCGTCAGGATTCCTGCGTCAAATCGCCTTGCCTGGCAAAAAAATCTGCCTCAATCCGGAATTCCGCCAATTTTCAAACAAGGACTAAAAATTTTAAAGCGGCGAAACCTTTCTTCCTTATTTGCCGTCTATACAGGCAAAGGATGAAAAGGAGGACCGCCCGATGAAGACGCTAAAAAAGGTATTCGCCCTGCTGCTGGCCCTGCTGTGCCTCGCCGGATGCGGCGGGGGAACCAGGAGCCTGACGGGGCAGGTTTGGCCCGCCCCGGTGGGGGCGGAGTTGAAGGAAGAGGACGCCGCCGCCCTGTCGGAGTTCTCCCTGGAGCTGCTGAGGGAGACCTGGAAGGGGGAGAACGCCCTGACGTCCCCCCTGTCGGTGCTCTGCGCCCTGGGGATGACCGCCAATGGAGCACGGGGCGGGACGCTGGAGCAGATGGAGGCCGTCCTGGGCCTGCCCGTGGAGAAGCTGAACGGGCTCCTGGCCGCCTGGGCGGAGGACCTGCCCAGGGAAAAGGACTGCCGGGTGGAGCTGGCAAACTCCGTCTGGGTCCGGGACGACGGGAGCTTTGAGGCCGATCCGAACTTTTTGGATACCGCCGCGAAGTGGTACGGGGCGGAGGTCTTCGCCTCCCCATTCGACGCCGCCGCCGTCCGGGACATCAACAGCTGGGTGGAGAAGAACACCCGCGGCATGATTCCGGAAATCCTGGACGAGCTGGGGGACACGACCGTGCTGGTCCTGGTGAACGCCCTGGCCCTGGAGGCGGAGTGGGAGGAAATCTATGAGGATATCGATGTCCGGGAGGACGCGATTTTCACCAAGGAGGACGGCGCGGAGCAGCTCGCGGCGCTGATGTACTCCTCCGAGGGGTATTATCTGAAGGACGAGGGGGCCCAGGGCTTCCTGAAATTCTACAAGGGCGGGCGCTGGGCCTTCGCCGCCCTGCTGCCGGACGAGGGCACGGCCCTGGAGGACTACCTGAACTCCCTGACGGGGGCGCGGCTCCGCCAGGTGCTGGCGGGCGCGGAGGAGACCCTGGTCTACGCCGCCATCCCCAAATTCAAGAGCGCGTACGGGATGGAGCTGAACGACGCTTTGAAGTCCCTGGGCATGACGGACGCCTTTGACATGGGCCGGGCGGACCTGTCCGGTCTGGGAGTCTCCGAAATGGGGCCGCTGTTCATCAGCCGGGTGCTCCACAAGACCTATATCTCCGTGGATGAAAAAGGCACCCAGGCCGGGGCCGCCACGGCGGTGCTGGCAGATTCTGGAGGCACCGCGCCGGGAAACGTGCCGGAGGTGTATCTGGAGCGGCCCTTCCTGTACATGCTGGTGGATAGGGAGACGAACCTTCCCGCCTTTATCGGCGTGGTGACAGCGATGGAATAACAAAAAGCGGACGGCCCAGCCGTCCGCTTTTTTTATTTCAAGAAGATCCGCCGTCCGCCCTGATATTCCCGGACGGTCCCAATCCGCTGGGCGCTGGGGACGGCGGGCCTCAAGGCCTCATACAGGGCTTCCGCGTCCTCCGGGTCCACGGCCATGAGAAGCCCGCCGGAGGTCTGGGAGTCATAGAGCAGGTCCTGCTGCCAGAGCTCCGCCGTTCCGGGGTCCACGGAGTCCCCGGCGAAGGAGCGGTTGCGGTACATGCCCTCGGGGAGAATCCCCATCCTTGCCAGCTCCGCCGCCTCGGGGATGAAGTCCACGGCCCCCACGTCAATCTCCAGCTCCACGCCGCTGCCCTGGGCCATCTCCAGGCCGTGGCCCAGGAGGCCGAAGCCCGTCACGTCGGTGCAGGCGTGGACACGGTATTGGACCATGACGTCCCGGGCCGCCTTGTTCAGGGTGGTCATAAGCGCATAGGCCCGCTCCATGGCCTGGGGCGGGGCCAAATCTGCCTTGGCGGCGGTGGTCAGGACCCCGATGCCGATGGGCTTGGTGAAAAGGAGCGCGTCTCCCGGCTTTGCGCCGGAGTTGGTGAGCATCCGGTCCGGATGGACAAAGCCCGTGACGGCCAGGCCGTACTTGGGCTCGTCGTCCAGAATGCTATGACCTCCTGTAGTCAAAGCCCCGGCTTCATACACCTTGTCATAGCCTCCCCGGAGCAGGTCGTGGACCGCCTCGGGGGACATGTCCTTGGGCACCGCCATGATGTTCAGGCACAGCTTGGGCTCGCCGCCCATGGCGTACACGTCGGAAAGGGCGTTGGCGGCGGCGATCTGGCCGAAGAGATAGGGGTCGTCGGCGATGGGCGGGAAGAAGTCCACCGTCTGCACCAGGGCCAGGTCCTGGGAGAGCTTGTAGACGGACGCGTCGTCGCTCCGGTCGAAGCCCACCAGGAGGTTGGGGTCCTCATGGACCCGGATGCCCTCCAAAAGCCGGGCCAGGGTCCCGGCTCCCACCTTGGCCCCGCAGCCGGCGCATTTGGCCAGCTTGGTCAGCTTGACCTGGTTTTCAGCCATAAGAAGCCTCCTTATTTGATTACAATTTGTAATTATTAGATACTTTTCAACGCGCCGGACAGGGAGAGCACCGCTTCCAGCACCCCGCCGCCTACCGCCAGGGCCTTGTCGCTGGCGCAGTAGCAGTGTTCAATCTTACACCGGGGGTCCACGTCCCCGGACTTCATGCCCTTGTGGACCGGGGTCCCCTCCGGCAGGATGCCCCGGAGGACGCCGTCCAGGGTGCAGATCATGGGAACGCCGCCTACCTCCCCCGCGATATCCCCCAGCTTCACCTGGGCGCCGATGTCCAGAAGCTGGTGAAACACCCCGTCCGCCGGAGCCCGGAGGACCCGCTCCCCGGCAAAGCCGCCGATGAGGCCGGGAATACCGGTGTTGGGCAGGGCGGAGCCCTCATAGAGGGCCCGGCCCAGGGTGTGGCCCCGCATGGTCTCCACCACGGCGTGGCAGTCCGTTCCCGCCGTGAAGCCGGGACCCACGCCAATGACCACCGGCGCGTCGGTGATGTTTGTGCCCAGGTTCTTCTTTGCCAGAATGGCGTCCACCACGGCGGCGGGCTTCAGGACCGGGACGCAGGCCCCCTCCGGGTCCGCCAGGACGGGGATAACGCCGCTTTTCAGCAGCTCCAGGGCCTGGTCCGGGGACTCCGCCCGGCGGGCGGTCACGCCCTCCACCACAGTCTCCCCGTGGACGATGGCCTGGGAAAAGGCCACGGTGCGGCGGATGGCGGTGGGCTTTTCCAGGTCGGTCATGACCACCTGGATACCCGCCCGCCAAAGGCGGAGGGCAGCGCCGGTGGCGATGTCCCCGGCGCCTCGAATCACGACTAGCATGGGTAACGCTCCTTTCTCATAAGGGACCCGGCCAGGACGGGGCCGGACAGCCGCGCCGCCAGGGCGGCGGCCTGCCGCCGGGCTTCCGCCGTCTCGGCCTGGTTGATGAAGACCCGGGTGTGGAGGCCCTCTGCCAGCAGCACCGCCGCCTCCGTCTCCGGCGAGGCGGGGGCGCTCTGCTCCGCGCCCGCCAGGCGGGCGTAAAGACCCGGGCGGTGGGCCGCCTCCGCGATGGGACGGCCGAAGCCGGAGGCCCCGATTAACAGAACCGTCTGGTTTGCCTCCGGGGGAATCACCGGCTCATGAGGGGCGTGGGCCTTGAGGGGACGGCCCGCCGCACCGTCGGCCTCCGCCAGCACGTAGTCCGCCAGCTCCATCAAACGGGCCATGGGAATGGCCGGGGCGGCAAGCTTCCCGGTTCCCGGTACCGGAGTTCCGGCGCAGACCAGGCGGCGGGCTTCCAGAGCCTGCGCCAGGGAATCCTCCGTGGGGTCCGTCAGGTTTGGGAGGCCGTCGAAGGGGAAAATTTTTGTGGTGGTGCAGAGAAGAACCCGGGCCCCGTCTGCCGCCAGCTCCGTTCCCAGGGTCCGCAGGAGGGTGGTCTTCCCCCCTCCACCGATAACGGCGGTGACGCCGGGGCGGATGCCCAGCAGCCCGGCAAAGCACATGGCGGCGCCTCCTCCCTCGTTGTTCTTTACATAGAATAGCACCCCTCCGGGCCGGCGTCAAGGGGCCTTCTTGACAGCGGCGGCGGAAGGGGCTATGATGGAGCGGCACAAAAAAGGAGGGATGCGCCGTGTATGACGAGCTGACGGCGGTGGATATCAAAAAGATGAAAGAGGAGCTGGACCACCGGGTCCGGGTCCTGCGGCCCCAGCTGATCGAGGAGGTCCAGACCGCCCGGGCCTTCGGGGACCTGAGCGAGAACTTTGAGTACAAATGCGCCAAGCAGGCGAAGAACCGGAACGACAGCCGCATCCGGTATCTGGAGCGGATGATCCGCACGGCGAAGGTGATTGAGGTCCGGGGCGCGGAGGACGCGGTGGGGCTGTTCGACCGGGTGACCATCTACAATGAGATGGTGAAGAAGGAAATGGAGGTCCGGATTGTCACCACATTGCGCCAGGACGCGCTGAAAGGCCTGGTCAGCAAGGAGTCCCCGGTGGGGAAGGCGCTTTTGGGGAAGCGGATTGGAGACCGGGTCCAAGTGGAGGTCAACCCGAATCTAAAATACTTTGTGGAGATACGGGGGATTGAGAAAGGGGAAGACGACGAGAGCCTGGATATCAGCGCCTACTGATAGTCTCCCTCAGTGGATTCCTTTCGCGGATATGGCCGCGGGTCATCTGTCAGACCGGCCAAATAATCCATGCTGGTTTCCAAAGCGGCGGCGATACGGCGGCATTGTTCAAAGGTCATGCCCCGTTTCCCGGTCTCGATTTTAGAATAGTCGCTTTGATCAATGCCCGTCAGCATCTGCATTTTAATTTGTGTATAGCCCCGGCTTTTGCGGAGCGCCTTGATTGGAGTCATATATATCACCCATAAAATTATGGCATATTGACCTATTGATATTAGGGTGATTTTGACCTATAATGGGGGCGAGGTGATGCCCCAATGGATAGCGGCAACGCAAAAAAGCGGGTCTGCGTAATCATCCCGCAGAAGGAACACGAACGCCTCTCCCGCATGGCAGGCGAAACCGGGCGCACGGCGGCGGGATACCTGCGCTGGCTGTTAAACCGGCATTTCAGGGAACTGGATAAGGGAGAACAGGAAGAGTAGTCCAAAATAAGAGCCCTCCGGCATCGCCGGAGGGCTCCATACTTCCTTTTCTCTTTTGGACCGTGCACGGCCCGTTTGTCTCCGGCCTAAGAGCCGCCGCTTCGCGGCGGTTGGCCTCCGACACGCGCCTGCGGGCGCAGTCTCTTTTCCTTCTGGAAGGAAAAGAGAAAATGGGGGGTGCAATGCACCAGCCATCGCTGGTATCCAATCTCCCCCGCCCGTCAGGGCGAGTACAATCTCCCCCGCTTGGAAGAGTGGCATTACAGGGTATTATCCTCAATCACCTGCGCCTTGATGAGGTTCGTAGACCCGCTCTTGCCCAGAGGCACCCCGGCGGTGATAACCACCGTGTCCCCAGGCTGGACCAGCCCCTCCTTCACCGCCACCTCGGCGGAGAGGGAAAAAATCCGGTCCGTGGAGTTGACCTCCCCCGTCAGGAAGGGAATCACGCCCCAGCAGATGGAAAGCTGCCGCCGGGTCTTTTCCTGCATGGTCAGCGCCGCCACCGGGCAGGCGGGGCGGAAGCGGCAGATCATCCGGGCCGTCCGGCCGGAGCTGCTGGCCGCCAGGATGGCCGTGGCGTTCAGGTCCCGGGCCGTGAGACAGCAGGTGTGGGTGATGGCGTCGTTGATGTTGTTGGAGGTGGTAACCACCAGCTGCTTCTGGAAGCGCTTCCAGTAGTCGATGGACGCCTCCGCCTCCGTGACGATCTCCAGCATGGCCGCCAGGGCCTCCACGGGGTACTTGCCCCCGGCGGTCTCCCCGGAGAGCATGACGCAGCTGGTGCCGTCGTATACGGCGTTGGCCACGTCGGAGACTTCCGCCCGGGTGGGGCGGGGGTTGCGCATCATGGAGTCCAGCATCTGGGTGGCGGTGATGACAGGCTTGCCCGCCTGGAGGCCCTTGCGGATCATCTGCTTCTGGAGGGCGGGAACCTTGGCGGCGGGAATCTCCACCCCCAGATCGCCCCGGGCAACCATCACCCCGTCGGCGGCTTCCAGAATGCCGTCCAGGTTGTCGATGCCCTCCTGGTTCTCGATTTTCGCGATGATTTTCACATTGTCCCCGCCGCACTGGTGCAGCACCTCCCGGACGGCCTCCACGTCGGCGGCCCGGCGGACGAAGGAGGCGGCGATGAAGTCAAAGTCGTTCTCTACGCCGAAGCGGATGTCTGCCACGTCCTTCTCCGTCAGGGCGGGGAGCTGGATATGGGCCCCGGGGATGTTGATGGACTTGTTGGCGGAGAGGGTACCGCCGTTTTCCACATGGCACACGATGTCGCCGCCTCGAATTTCCTGGACCCGGATGGCGACCAGCCCGTCGTCAATCAGGATCTCCTGGCCGGGGGACACCTCCTCGTGGAGCTTGGGATAGGTGACGGAAACCCGCTGGGCGGTGCCGGGCACATCCTCCACCGTGAGGGTGAATTCCTCCCCGGCGGTGAGCTCCACGGTCTTGCTCTCAAAGCTCTTGATGCGGATTTCCGGGCCCTTGGTGTCCAGGATGGTGGCCACGGGGCTGCCCATCCGGTCCCGGATGGCCTTCAGGCGGTTCAGCCGCTCCAGGTGCTCCGGGTGGCTGCCGTGGGAAAAGTTGAACCGGGCGCCGTTCATGCCCCCCTTGATGAGGGCGACAATCAGGTCCTCGCTGTCTACGGCGGGGCCCAGGGTGCAGATAATTTTCGTTTTTCTCAGCATATGAAATTCCTCCTGTGGATTCCCCCCATGGGAATCCGAAAACCAAATATGGATGTGTCCGTGTGGTTTCCTATTATACAAGAGTCTTCCCCCGCTGGGTAGGTTAGAATTCCATAAATTTTACGTAATCGTTTAGCTTAGTCTCTGTGAAAGTGTTTCCCCAAACGCTTATTTGTAAGAAACAGGGAGGGCCCGCGGGCTCTCCCTGCTTGCTTATTCTTCCCAAAAGAGCTGGTCCAGGGTCTTGCCCAGCGCGCGGCAGATGGCGGCGCAGAGCTTGATGGTGGGATTGTAGTCCCCCTTTTCAATGGCGTTGATGGTCTGGCGGGAGACCCCCACCGCGTCCGCCAGCTGCTGCTGGCTCAGATCCAGGGCGGCCCGGGCGGCTTTCATACGGAGGTTTTTCATTCCGCCTCCTCGTCCCGGGGGCGGAGGAGATAGTTGACGATGTACACAATGAGAATCACCAGGACCGCCGCCCCTATGATGGGATTCACCGCCCGGAAGGTCAGCACGCCGTTTTCCGTCAGGCCGGGGGAAATGTGGTACATGACGCCAAGGCCCAGGTTGACGGCGGACAGCAATGCGAAAAAGGTCATGACGGTCCGGGGCTTCTCACGGAGGCTGAGGTAGGCGTCCTTCAAAATGCAGGTGACGGCGAAGACGCAGAGGGCCAGGGCGATGCAAAGGGTTACCCCCGTCAGCACGTCGCACCACCGGCCCAGGAGCACGTCGGAGACGCCGTAGGCATAGGCGGCAATGAGCAGGGTGAAAAAGCCGTATTGGAACGCCTTGCCCCGGGCCCGCTCCTGCCGCTCGTCGAAGTGCATATCCAGAACCTTCTTCTTAAATAGGAACATTATAAAAGCAATCCCGGCGAGGAGGCCCGCCATAAGGCCAACGAAAACTCCGGCATGGTGGAGATCCATAAAAGTCCGTCCTTTCTTCCTTTCGGGTTATTTGCTGGCAATAACCGGCTTGCCGTCGGGGCCCAGCAGAGGCGTGAAGCCCGCCGCGCTGCCGTTTCGGTGGAATACGTAGTGGACGCCGGTTTCCGTGTCTGTCCAGATTTCCATGACATCAACGGCTCCTTGGGTATATACTTTCTGAAAGCGATTCATAAAGCTCCTCCTTATTCCGTGTTGGTAAGGCCAGTATATAGCTAACCCGACTATTTGTCAAGTATATTTTACTAAAAGAACAATAAAATTTCCGCGCGGCTGGAAACCGGCGCGGAGCGGGGGAAGGGCGGACACGCAGGTCCGCCCCTGCGCGGTGTTCGATTGATAGAGGGGGAAACGGGCCGCCCAGGGGGGCGGCCCCTGCGGTTTCGTCCATCGGCAGAACGCCGCGCACGGGCCGCCGCCTTCGGCGGCCCGTGTTTCCGGGAATGCCATGCCTAGGGGGGGCAGGGGTTATTTCTTCTTCCGCTTTTTCTTTCCTTCGTCAATCTCCCCATAGAGCCATTGGAGCCCGTCGGAGAGGCCGCCGATTTCGTCGATAAGGCCCAGGCGCACCGCCTCCTCGCCGTAGACGACGCTTCCAACGTCCGCGGCCATGTCGTCCTTTTTCAGCATCAGGTCCTGGAAGTCCCCGGCGGAGATGTGGCTGTGTCCGGCGACGAAGGCCACGATCCGGTCCTGGAGCCGCTGGAAGTAGCTGTAGGTCTGGGGGGCGGCGATGACGGTGCCGCTCATGCGGACGGGGTGGATGGTCATGGCGGCGGAGGGCACGGCGAAGCTCCGCCTTGCGGCCACCGCCAGGGGCACGCCGATGGAGTGGCTGCCCCCCAGGACGATGGAGACGGTGGGCTTGGTCATGCCGGCGATGAGCTCCGCGATGGCAAGGCCCGCCTCCACGTCTCCGCCCACGGTGTTGAGGAGGAAGAGGACCCCCGCGATTTCGCTGGACTCCTCCAGCTTGGCGAGGAGGGGGAGGACGTGCTCGTACTTGGTGGTTTTGGCCCGGTCGTCGGCGGCCATGTGGCCCTCAATTTGGCCGATGATGGTGAGGCAGTAGAGATTGCCGTGGGGCGTGGCCGTCATGGCGGAACCGAAGTCCAGAATGGACTGGACGGCCTCCTTCTGTGTATCGTTCTCCGGTTCGGTGGGCTTGGTGGGTTTGGTCATAGTCAGCAACCTTCCTTTCGTAAGGGTAGCTTTTGCGGTTTTTCGGAAATTACCCGCGCCCGGCGGAATCTTACAGCATTGTAAGATACGGCGGGAAAATGTAAGGAAGATCGATGGCAGCGCCGGCGGCGGTTTGCTATACTGGCATCAGTTCCAAGAGAACAGAAACGGAGGAGAAAATGATGAAAAATACGATGAAGGATATGATGAAGGGAATCGCGCTTGGGATTTTGCTGGTGGCGGCGGTCATCGCGGGGCAGACGGCCCTGACCGGCGCGGTGGGCTTCCACACCGCGGAGCTGGCCGGGGGAACGGCTCTGGCTTTCCTGTTTTATTACACCATCTTCCGGATGTGCCGGAAGCGGCGGGAAGCAAGCGCGAAGAAGAACGGATAACAAAAACCGGCGGACCGTATGGCTCCGCCGGTTTCCTGCGTACTCCGGGCTTTCCTTTTTCGCTCTGGCGTGCTATACTGGGGGAAAATCAGGCCCGTGGGGCGGGAGGCGGTCTTTTATGAACGAGCAGAAATGGCGGGTGGTGGTCAAGGTGGGCACCTCCACCCTGACCCACAGCTCCGGCAGTCTGGACCTTCGGAGCATGGAGCGGCTGGTCCGGGTATTGGCGGATCTCAGCGGCGGGGGGCATGAGGTGATTCTGGTGACCTCCGGGGCCATCGCCGTGGGCACGGCCCGGATGGGCCTGGACGAGCGGCCCAGGGCCCTGCGGATGAAGCAGGCCGCCGCCGCCGTGGGCCAGTGCCGGATGATGCACATTTACGACAAGCTTTTCTCCGAGTACAACTGCACCGTGGCCCAGATTCTCCTCACCGGGGAGGACGTGGAGGACCCGGTGCGGGCGGAGCACCTGAAAAACACCTTTGCCAGCCTCCTGGAGCTGGGCATTATCCCGGTGGTGAACGAGAACGACTCCGTATCCTCCGCCGAGATTGAGACGGGGCACCACAAGGTGCTGGGGGACAACGACACCCTTTCCGCCATTGTGGCGGAGCTCTGCGGGGCGGAGCTGCTGGTGCTCCTCAGCGACATCGACGGGCTCTATGACGCCGACCCCAAGCGGGACCCGGGGGCGAGGCTCCTCCACCGTGTGGAGGCGCTGACGCCGGAAATTCTGGAGATGGCCGGCGGCGCGGGCACCTGGCGGGGCACCGGCGGCATGACCACCAAGCTCTCCGCCGCGAAAATCGCCATGGAGGCCGGGTGTGACATGGTGATTACCAACGGCCAAAGGCCGGAGGATTTGTACGGCATTGTGGAAGGGCAGGACATCGGGACGCGGTTTGCCGCGGGAAAGGGAGGCGCGCAATGACGGCATTGCAGGAACAGGGGCGGCGGGCCAAGGCCGCGTCCTATACGTTGGCCACCGCCGGGACGGCCAGGAAAAACGCCGCCCTGGAGGCCATCGCGGAGACGTTGGCAAAGCGGTCGGCGGAGTGGCTGGCGGCCAACGGGGAGGACATCGCCGCCGCCAGGGAGGCGGGGATGCGCCCGGCCATGCTGGACCGGCTGACCCTGACGGAGGAACGGATTTCCGGCATCGTGGAGGCCGTGCGGCAGGTCACCGCCCTGCCGGACCCCATCGGAAAAGTGGATAAGATGGAGACCCGGCCCAACGGCCTTATCATCGGGCGGCGGCGGGTGCCCCTGGGGGTGGTGGCCATCATCTTCGAGGCCCGGCCCAACGTCACCGTGGACGCGGCGGCGCTGTGCCTGAAATCCGGCAACGTCTGCATCCTCCGGGGCGGGAAGGAGGCCATCCGCTCCAACCGGAAGGCGGCGGAGCTGATGCGCGCGGCGCTGAAAAGCGCGGGACTGCCGGAGGACTGCGTGTCCCTGGTCCAGGACACCAGCCATGAGACGGCCAACGAGCTGATGCACCTGGACGGGTACGTGGACGTGCTGGTTCCCCGGGGCGGCGCGGGGCTTATCCGGGCGGTTGCCAAAGAGGCCGGCGTCCCGGTGATTCGGACGGGAGAAGGGGTCTGCCATATCTACGTGGACAGCGAGGCGGACCTGGACATGGGGGCGGAGATTCTCTATAACGCCAAGTGCTCCCGGCCCTCGGTCTGCAACGCGGTGGAATGCCTGCTGGTCCAGGCGGACGTTGCGGAGGCGTTTTTGAAAAAGGCTGTGCCCCTGCTGGACCGGAACCGGGTGGAGCTCCGCTGTGACGAAAGAGCCCTGGCGGTTCTGGGGGACCGGGCCGTCCCGGCGGCGGACAGCGACTGGGACGCGGAGTATGACGACTACATCCTGGCCGTGCGGACGGTGAAGGACATGGAGGAGGCCGTGGAGTTTATCAACGCCCACGGCACGGGGCACTCGGAGGCCATCATTACCACCAACTACTTCAAGGCCCAGCGCTTCCTGGACATGGTGGATGCGGCGGCGGTGTACGTCAACGCCTCCACCCGCTTCACCGACGGCGGGGAGTTCGGCCTGGGGGCGGAAATCGGCATCTCCACTCAGAAGATGCACGCCCGGGGCCCCATGGGGCTGGAGGAATTGACCAGCTGCAAGTACGTGATTTACGGCCAGGGGCAGGTCCGGTAAAGGAGGGGAAGGCTATGCGATTCGGATTCATCGGCACGGGAAACATGGGCGGGGCCCTGGCCCGGGCGGCCCGGCGGAAGCTGGCGGGGGAAGACCTCCTCCTGGCCAACCGGACGGAGGCCAAGGCGGCGGCCCTGGCAAAGGAGCTGGGGGCCCCGCTGTCCAACAATCGGACCATCGCGGGGAACGCGGATTACATCTTCCTGGGGGTCAAGCCCCAGGTGATGGGGGAGCTGCTGGCGGAAATCGGCCCGGAGCTGGGGGCCCGGAAGGACCGCTTTGTCCTGGTTACCATGGCGGCGGGTCTGACCATCGCCGGTATTCAGAGCATGGCGGGAGGGGATTACCCCGTCCTCCGCGTCATGCCCAACACCCCCTGCTCCATCGGGGAGGGGATGATTCTCTACACGCCCGGCCCCGGCGTGACGGCGGCGGAGACGGACTCCTTTCTGGAGGCCATGGCCGGGGCGGGGCGGTTCGCCCTCGTTCCGGAGGGGCTGATGGACGCGGGGTCCGCCGTGGCGGGCTGCGGCCCGGCCTTCGTGGATCTCTTTGTAGAGGCCCTGGCGGACGGCGGCGTGGCCTGCGGCCTGCCCCGGGCCCAGGCCCAGGCGTTCGCGGCCCAGATGGTCCTGGGCTCCGCCCGGCTGATTCTGGAGAGCGGGAAGCACCCGGGAGCGTTGAAGGACGCGGTCTGCTCCCCCGGCGGCACCACCATCCAGGGCGTGCGGAAGCTGGAGGAAGCGGGCTTCCGGGGGGCGGTGATGGACGCGGTCATTGCCGCCTTTGAGAAAAACGGGACGCTGAAATGCTGAAAATAAAGAAAGCCCCCCTTGAAGGGGGGCTTTCTTTATCTGCCTTGCGGCGTTTCTTTCCAAGGAAGCGCTTATTCCCGCTTCAAGACCTTTTTCACCCGCGCCTTCATCTCCGGCGAAAGAACCTTCCCCGCCGCCCGGACGGGCAGGGGAGGCAGAGCGCAGAATTTCCGGACCACCTGGTCGAAGGGCTCCAGGGCGTAGGCGGCAAAGAAGGCCGGGCGGTCCGCCGGCCGGGCGGTGGGGGAGGCCAGCCGGGGGTTTCCCGCGATGGCCCGCTCCACGGGGAAGGGGCGGCGGACCAGGGGGAGCTGGTCGAAGACATGGCTGGCGTGGGGGGTGTTCACCAGCAGGAGGCTGACCCCCTTTTGCTGCTGCTCGGGCAGCTCGTCGGGCCGGAGGCCCCACAGGTCCCCCAGGGTGAAGTCCCCGGGCCGGTTCAAACTGGCGTAGGGACAGCGGTAGCAGCAAGGCCGCAGGAACAGCGCCCGGCCAAAGGCCCGGCCGTATTCCGTCTCAAAGAGGGGGTGGGTGTCCACGGTGCCGTCGTCGTATACGGCGGTGAAGTGGCTGTTTTTCCAGCCCTCCACCTTGTTGCGAAAGCGCACCGTCTGAAGCTCCCGGCCCCGCTTGCGCTCGATATACCGGGCCATGTCCTCCCACACGCCGGGGGAGGGCACGCCGTGGCAGACCAAATCGCAGGTGGTCAGGTTCTCCGGGCGGGTCCCCAGATAGCGGTACAGCCCGTCCACCTGGCAGGGGGTGCCGGAGAAGAGGACCTGCCGGGATTCCAGGCACTTCTTCACCTCCCGGAAGACGCCCTCCAAATCACTCTGGACGTACTTGGCCCCCCGGAGGCGCCACAGGTCCTCCTTGCGGAAGCAGGCGATGTGCCGCAGGTGCTGCCTGGCGTCCAGGGCCGCGCCGAAGACCACGCCTCCGCCTTCCAGCACATAGTCCGCCAGGGCGGAGAAGGCCCCGCCGGAGGTGGAGTCCCGCCGGACGTCCGCCTCCTTGTTCCAGGCGGCGAAGGCGGCGGGCAGGGGCTTGGTCTCCCGCGGCCGGAGGGCGGGGCAGGTGCTTGTGCAGATTCCGCAATGGACGCACGTTTCCGGGTCCACCGCTGGAAAGGCGAAGCCCTCCCCGTCCCGGACCAGGGCAATCGCGTCCCTGGGGCAGACGGCGGCGCAGGCGGAGCAGCCCGTGCAGCAGGTCCGGTCCGCCAGCAGGGGACCGGCTTCCCTGGCGGGGGCCTCTTTGCCCTTCTCCCAGGGCTCGTCCGCCAGGGCGGCTTTCAAATAGGCCATGGCCCCCGCCCGGGCGGCGGAGAGCCGTTCCCCCGCGCCGGCCCAGTCGGGAACGTCCAAAAGCGTCGCGGCGTCCCCCTTGCCCACCACCCGGTCCGTAAGCCCCAGGCGGCTTAAGAGGCTGAAGGTCCGGGAACGCTCCGGGTCCTGAAGCTCCGCCGGGGCCACGGCGGTGAAGAAGGGCCGCTGGAACTGGACGGAGAACACCGTCCCGTGGAAGGAGTTGGTGCAGACGTAGGCGGCGTGTTGGAACAGGCTCAAAAACTCCGCCGGGCCCGCGTCAAAAATCAGCTTCGCCTTGGGGTGGAGCTTCCGCCGGGTGCCGCAGAGCTGGACCACCGGCAGTCCGGTCTCCTCCGCCAGGCGGCGGATATAGGGCTCCAGGGCCCCGGAGCGGGAAATGCAGTAGCAGAGGATATAGTCTCCCGCCACCGTCCGCTCCGCCGCCAGGGCGGACCACTCCGCCGCCGATGGCAGCAGCGTGGGGTCCAGCACCACCTCCGCCTCCCGGCCTGCGGCCTCCCGGACGATGTCCCGGCCGGAGCTCTCCCGGACGGAGAGGTGGGAAAAGCACGCGAGATACCCGTTCAGCTCCTCCTCCATGCCCTCGGGCAGGTGCCCGACGCCGAAGGAGGGGGCGTAGGCGATCTTCCGCAGGGGGGAGAAGGCGCCGAAGAAGACGGGGTCGAAGCGCCCGTCGGGGAAGATGGTGGGATTCCAGATTTGGTCGCTTCCGGCGATCAAAAGATCAAAGGGCAGCCTGGCCCTCTCCAGCTCCTCCCGGCTTTCATAGCGGCGGGCCGTCCGGTTCAGGTTCGCCCGGGAGAAATCCTCAAACCGCTGCCAGCGCCGCTTCAGGGCGGGGTAGTGCAGGGTGTTGTAGGCGTCGTTCGCCGCCCGGGCGGGCGTGGTGGGGGGCTTGAGGATGCGGATGTCCTGACCCACAAAATAGTCAATGGTCTCGCACTCCCAGCCCAGGGTGGCCAGGGCCCGCTGGGTGGCGGCGGCCTGAAGGATGGCCCCGTAGTGGTGCAGGTGATAGAAGGTGACAAGTCCCGCTTTCAAACGCAATCCTTCCTTTCCGGCGGCAGAAGTTCCATGCCGCCGCTCCGGCTTGGTCAAGGGTCGGTGGGAGCCGGGGGCTGTTTCTCTCCGAGAAACAGCAGGTCGTCCCCGGCAATCCAGTCCGCGACGGGGATGACCTCAAATTCCGTCTCCGTCCGGCGGATGACCACCCGCTCCAGCCCGGCGTTGATGATGAGGCGGCGGCACATGGAGCAGGAGGTGGCGTCCCCCAGCAGCTCCCCGGTCTGGGCGTCCCGTCCCGCCAGGTAGAGGGTGCCCCCCACGCAATCCTTCCGGGCGGCGGAGATGATGGCGTTGGCCTCGGCGTGGACGCTGCGGCAGAGCTCATAGCGCTCTCCCCGGGGGACCTGAAGGGCCTCCCGGGAGCAAAAGCCCAGGTCCACGCAGTTGGCCCGGCCCCGGGGGGCCCCGTTGTATCCGGTGGAAATGATCTCGTCGTTTTTCACGATGATGGCCCCGTAGACCCGCCGCAGGCAGGTGGCCCGCTCCAGGACCGTCTGGGCGATGTCCAGGTAGTAGTTTTCCTTGCTGATGCGGCTCATAGGCGCCCCCCTCTTTTGGATGTCCCATTGTACCATGAGGGAAGGGGATTTGCAAGACCTTGCGCCGGGAAGGAAAAAAGCGGGGCCGCCAAAGGACGGTCCCGCGGTGCTTACGGATTGGAAAACAGCTCCACCTGGTCCGGCAGCACATCCTCCCCCAGGTGCCGGAGCTGGCGGAGATTCTCCTCCCACAGCCGATCGGCGATGGCCATTTTGCGGATGATGTTTTGCGCCGTCTCCTCCAGGGCCCGGCCCTCCCGGTAGTCCGCCGGGAAGATGAAGTCCACCCGCTTTTTCGCCAGCAGCTCTTCCACGCCGGTGCGGTTGGCGTCCTGGTACACGGCGATGGCCTGGCCGCCGTAGGCCCGCATCATCTTCATGCAGGGCACGTCGGAAAGGCCGTCCCCCATGTAAATCATGTTGGGGAAGGGAATCCGCTTGCTGTCGTCGGGCATGGAGTCGTTGAGGGTCTTGTCGTCGGAGACGTCCAGGACCCCCTTGTTAATCCGGTAGACAAACTGGGTCTTGGCGGTGAAGTTCACCGCCAGCTTGGGCCAGACGGGCCGTCCCGTCTCGTCGTAATAAAACTCGCTGGCGTAAATCTCCTTGAATTCATGGCTGATGGAAGACCCCTCGATGATCTCCCGGAGGCCGGAGGAGATGACATAGTGCTCCACCCGGACGCCCTGGGCCTCGCCGAAGGCGTTGATGCGGGAAAACCAGCTCTCCACGCCGGGGAAAAGCTCGATTTGGCGGCCCTTCTCCACCAGGTCCTCCCTGGTGAAGGGCAGCTTCTTCCGCTCCGCCTCCCGGAGCATGATGTACATATAGGCGAGAATTCCGTCTATCCGGTTCCGCCGGCCAAACCCGTTGGCCTCCGCCCAGAACTCCGCCGGGGTCATCCCCAGGCTGGGGATAAAGGCGTAGTTCTGCATGTCCGTGGTGCACAGGGTCTTGTCGAAGTCGTACAAAAACGCGATGATAGGCCTGGTCATAGCCGCTCCTCCTTTCCTTAAGAGGGCGGTCAGTCCGACTCGCTGCGGTAATTGGGGCCGAATTTCAGCTCGTTGATGTTCACCCGCCGGGTGGCGCTCAGGTCCTCCGCCGGGGACTGGGCTTCCTCCGCCGCCGCCAGGGTGTCCAGCAGCTTCTCCGCCGTGGGCGCCTGCCCGGGGACCTTCGGCCCGGCCACCAGGGTGCGGAAGACCTCCTCCACAGGCTCGGACGCCGTCTTCGGCCTGCTCTCCGCCTGGGGGGCGGAGGGGGCCTTGGGGGCGGGCTCCGGCGCGGCGGGGGCGGGGGCGGGCTCCCCCGCGGAGAGGATCTTTTCCCCAATCTCCTCCGCGGCGGCGCTTACCGGCTCGCTCTCCTCCAGGGGCATGGCGGGGAATTCCTCCAGGAAGCGAAGCTCCTTCTCGCACAGCGCCCGGCTTTCCGCCACGAAGCGCTGAATCTCATCCTGCCCCTGCTGGAGGCGCTTGGCGCACTGCTCCGCCTCCCTGCGGTAGCCGTCCAGTTTCTCCCGGGCGGCGGCCTCCGCCTGCTGGAGGATGCCGTCCCGCTTCTCCTCCGCCTCCTTGATGATGGAGTCCGCCATCCGCTGGGCCGTGAGCAGCGTGGCCCGCATGGAGTCCTCCGTGGCCCGGTACTCCTCCACCTTTTCCACCAGGACCTTCATCTTGGCCTTGAGAGAGGCGTTTTCCTTGTAGAGGGACGTGTAGTCGTCGGTGAGCTCGTCCAGAAACTCGTCCACCATGGTCATGTTGTAGCCGCCCATCATCGTCTTGGTGAAAGAGCGGGCGGAAACCTCCTGCGGTGTCAGCATAGTCGCAAATCCTCCCCAGCGCGCAAGTCAATATGGTCTACAATATGGTCTATCAGAAATAAAGCCCGTTGTTTTCCAGCTCGTCGATCAGATCTCCCTCGATGTCCACATGGTAGGGGGTGATGATGTACGTGTTGGCGGCCACCTTTTTGATTTTGCCCTCTCCGGCGTAGGCCACGCCGGACAAAAAGTCGATGAGCCGCCGGGCCACGTCCTTGTTGGTGGATTCCAGGTTCAGAACCACCGTCCGCTTGTCCTTCAGCTGGTCGGCGATTTCCGAGGCGTTTTCAAAGCGCTCCGGCTTCACCAGCACCACCTTCAGCTGGGTGGTGGCGTGGATGTTCACCACCTTGTTCCGGCGGTCGTCGTAGCGGGAGGAGCGGCGCTCCTCGAACACGTCCCGCTCCTGGGCCTCGTCCTCAAATTCGGCGGAATCGTCGTCTTCATCCTCATAGGGGTGGGTCAGCTTTTTTATCTCGTCCAGGATACTCATGGATGTACCTCCCGTTCGTGCCGCTCTCGAATGTCCCATTCGGAAACAGCCTGTTTGATTTGAGCCGTTCTGCCCGCCGGGGGGCGGATGCAGAACATGGCATATATTACTTCCTCACGTTCCGTTCGGGCGTAATATTCCGCTTGTGTCATGTGTAATGGCGGCTCCCGAAAATGGCGGTGCCCACCCGGACCATGGTGGCCCCGGCGCGGACGGCGTCCTCATAGTCGCCGCTCATGCCCATAGACAGAACCTGAAGACTATTATGGTACAATTTCTCGTTCATGTCAAGGAAGAGCGCCCGAACTTTGTCAAAATATTGAAGATTTTCCTCCCGCTCCGCGTCCGCCGGGGGAATGGCCATCAGTCCCAGCACCCGCAGATGCTCCTTTTCCAGGGCCGCACCGGCCCCGGAGAGAAGCGCCGCCGGGACAAAGCCGCTCTTGGCCTCCTCCCCGGCGATGTTGACCTCCAGCAGGATGTCCTGGACGGTATCCAGCCGGGCGGCGGCCTTTTCAAGTTCCTCCAGCAGTTCCAGGGAGCCCACGGACTGGATCAGCGCCGCCTTTCCCACCACCTGCTTCACCTTGTTTCGCTGGAGGTGGCCGATGAAGTGCAGCGGCGCGCCGTCGTAGGCCCTTTCCGCCAGCTTGGCGGCCATCTCCTGGACCCGGTTCTCCCCCAGGGCGTCGATCCCGGCGGCAACGGCCGCCCGGCAGGCGGCGGCGTCGTTCATCTTGCTGGCCCCCACCAGGGTGATTTCCTCGGGCCTCCGGCCCGCCTCCGCGGCGGCGGCGGCGATGTTCGCCCGGACGCGGGCGATGTTTTCCGCAATTGACATGAATGCATCCCTCTTTCTTGATGATGCCGCGCCCGGCGCCGGACGGGGCTTTTTACTAGTTTGGGGCGCCTGTTCAGGTAAGCACCTTTCCGTCGAACAGGCCCCGGGCGGAGACGATCACCTGCTCCCCCGGGCGGATGATCCGCTTGGCGTCCTTTTCCACGCTCTGGTCCAGCTCCGGCGCGGGGGCCACCAGGATGAAGCTCTCCCCGCTGTGGACCACCTCCACCGGCTTAAACCGGGCTTCCCGGCCCACCAGGCAGTAGACGCCGGCGCGATCCTCCGTGACGGTTTTCCCGTTCTCGTCCAGATAGGCCCGCTCTGCCCGGAGGCTCTCCCGGGGAATCCGGATGCCGGAGACAACGCCGGTGATGATCTGGGCCCGCTGCTGGCGCAGCAGCGTCAGATCCCGGAGATAGGCCGTCCCCCGGAACACCGCCACCACCCGGCCGTCCTCCCGGGGGCCGATGGATTCCAGCACCGCCGGCAAATCCCGGTCCACGCCCTTGGAGAAGCGGAGGCACAGCGTTCCCCCGCTCTCCGCCTGCAAGCTCTGAAGGGCCGCGGCCTCCTCGAAGGGCAAAACGGCGGCATAGCGCCACTCGTCTCCCAGCACCAGCTTTCCCGTCCGGGAGACCGCCGCCGGGTCCGCCGGGTTCGCCGTCAGGGCCGCCAGGCCGGAGGGGGTCAGGCCGTCCAGCGCCTCCGGGGTCAGCACGGTTTCGTAGCCGTCCACCTCGGCGGAGTACAGCCCCGCCTCCGGGGCGGTGACGCGCCGGACGGTTCCCTCGGCCTGGGACCGGAGGGTCAAAAGCTGCGCCCCCAGCTCCTGGAGCTGGAGGGCCGCGTCCTCGCCGCCCGCGTCGCTGTAGTCCCGCTTGAGCACCAGGGCCCGGAGCTCCAGGACGACGCTCTCCGCGTCATAGAGCCTGTCCGCCGCCAGGAGGCGGCGGTATTCCAGCAGGTTCTGGGCAATCTGGGCGTCCAGCTTCCGGGTGGTCTCCGCCGCCAGGGCCAGGTTCTGGGCGTATTGGAGCTGCTCCACCCGGCTTTCCAGGCTGTCGATCTCCGCCTGGCGGTCCAGGGAGGCCTGGTCCGCGTAGACCGAGGCCACGGTTCCCCCGGCGGCCACACGCTCTCCCTCCGCCCGCTGAATCCGGAGGAGGCCGCCGCCCTCGTCAGGCAGCACCCGCTCCTCCCGGACCACGTAGCCCGTCATGTCCACGGCCTGCTCCACCTCATAGCGGTAGGCCAGGATTATCCCCAGGGGGTCGTCCAGGTATTGAAACGCCTGAATGCCGAAGTAGCCCGCCACTCCCAGGAAGAGGGCGGCCATCAGTAATTTGGTTCCAATGCCGCTTTTTTTCTTTTTCATAGCGCTTTTATGTAGCCTTCCTCATTTCGGTCCCGGGGGACGGGCGCTCATTCCTCCCCGGCCAGGGAGACCGTCCGGGTGGGGGCGATGGTGGAGATGGCGTGCTTGTAGATCACCTGCTGGCGGCCCTCGCTGTCCAGAATGACCACGAAGGAGTCAAAGCCGGTGATGGTTCCCCGCATCTGAAAGCCGTTCATCAAAAACATGGTGACCGGCACCCGGTCCCGCTTGGCCCGGAGAAGGAAGAGGTCCTGTAGGTTCTGTTTGCTTTGCATATCGTCCGCTCCTTTTTCTTTTGTCCGCGCGCCCCGGGGGGCGCTGTTGGTTGGTTCAGCGAAACGAAGGACCTCGGCTTCCCCGAGGGGGTCCGGGCGAATCGTTTTGCCAATTTCTAGGATACCCCCGCGGCGGTGAGAATTTCCGTCGAAACCTGTAGGGCCCGGGCAAAATCCCGGTCTTTTTCCCAGAAGATCCAGTGAATGGCCGGATTCCGCCGCAGCCAGGTCAGCTGCCGCTTGGCGTACTGCCGGGAGCGGAGCTTTACCTCCGCCAGGGCCTCCGCCTCCGTGGCCGTCCCCTCCAGGACTCCCAGGAACTCCTTGTATCCAATGGCTTGGAGGGCCGTGGCGTTTCGGGGAAGCCCCCGGCTTAAAAGGGCCCGGACCTCCTCCAGCAGCCCCGCCTCCGCCATGCGGTCCACCCGGCGGTCGATGAGGGCCTTCATGTCCGCCCGGTCGGCGAACTGGAGGCCGATCCACACCGCGCCGTACCGGGGGGGCAGGGCCTTCGTCTCCTCGTTGTGGGCGGTGATGGTTTTCCCGGTCTCCCGGTAGACCTCCAGGGCCCGCAGAATCCGTTTTTCGTCCGCCGGGTGGAGCCGCTCCGCCGATTCCGGGTCCGCCCGCCGCAGCTCTTCCAGCAGCGGCTCGATGCCCTCCGCCGCCAGCCGCTCTTCCAGCTCCCGCCGCACGGCCCCTCCGGCGCAGCCTGCCGCGAAGCCGTGGCCCTTTACCACCGCGTCAATCCAAAGGCCGGTGCCCCCCACTAAAATGGGCAGCTTCCCCCGGGCCAGGATGCCGTCGATGATGGGGACGGCCTCCTGGGCGTAGCGGGCGGCGGACCACTGCTCCGCCGGGTCGCTTACCGCGATCATGTGGTGGGGCACGCCGTCCATCTCTTCTTCCGTGGGGGCGGCGGTGCCGATGGTCATGCCCCGATAGATCTGCATGGAGTCGGCGGAGACCACCTCGCCGCCGAATTTCTTGGCCAGCAGGACGCCCAGGGTGGTTTTCCCGCAGGCGGTGGGGCCCACGACGCAGACGATCTTCGGCGCCATCTCAGAAGCTCCGGCCCAGGGCCCGGGCCTGTTCACAGGCGGCCTCCAAAAGCTCCGGGGCCTTGGCGGGGTCCACGTCCAGCCCTCCGGCGAAGACGTAGTCAAACCGGGGGACGCCGAACATTTTGGAAAGCTGCTTCCAGTAGAGGACCCCCAGGCTCTCGGGCCGCTCAAAGTCCCCGCTGGTGGTGAGATAAGCCAGCCGGTCCGCCCGGCAGTCCCCGTGGCAGCCGCCGGCTTCATAGTGATAGCAAAGGCCGTTGGCGGAAATATGCTCGATGTAGATCCGCATCACCGCCGGGAAGCTCATGTCCCAGAAGGGCGCGGCGGCGGCGATTTTGTCCGCCGCCTGGAACTGCCGGGCCAGGCCGAACACCGGCGCGCCGAAGGCCCCGGCGGAGGCCAGCTCGTCCCGCCGGTTCAGGGCGGCGGGAAGGAAGGGCTTGAAATCCAGCGCTTCCAGGGTCACGGTTTCCACCTCCGCCCCGGGGTGGGATTCCCGGAAGGCGGAGAGAAAGGCCTCCGCCAGGGCGCGGGTCCGGGACGCCGGCCCCCGCTGGCTGATACAGCCGTCAATGAATAAAAGCTTCATGTCATTCCTCGTCTGGTATCGTTGTAAGAATGGGCTTGCCCTCCCGGGGTCCAGGGGCACTCCCCTGGTTTTCCGCTCTTGGCGGAAAATAAATTTGAATCATTTTCCTGACGACATGCGCGTCAGGAAAATACCAAGACTCCAGCCGCCTTGGGCGGCGTCTCCAGCGACCGGCGTCACTGGAGACGGGGGATTCTCAAGGGGGAGCCCGCTCCCCCTTGAAGCGGGCTACGCCCGCCCAAACATTTTCTCCAGTTCATATTTCGTCAGCTTCACCGCCACAGGCCGCCCGTGGGGGCAGTAGCGGACCTCGCCGCTCTGGACTTTGTCAACCAGGGCCCGGAGCTCCTCCGGGCCGCTTTTCCAGCCGCCCTTGATAGCGGCCTTGCAGGCCATGGTGTGAAGGAGGCTTTCCCGCCGCTCCGCCGGGGAGCGCCCGGAGCGGAGCTTCCCGGCGATTTCCTCCAAAGTGGCGGTCACGTCCTCCGCGTCCAGGTCCGCCGGAATCTCCCGCACCAGCACGGCCCCGCCGCCGAAGTCCTCGCAGGAAAAGCCCAGCTCCTCCAAAAGGGGCAGGTGCTCCAGCAGCAGCGCCCCGTCCTCCCGGCCCAGCTCCACGGCGGCGGGGGTCAGCAGGGCTTGGCGCATGGGGGGCTCCAGGGCGGCTTTCAGGCGGTCGAAGTTCACCCGCTCGTGGGCGGCGTGCTTGTCCACCAGCCAGACCTCCCCCGCCTCGCTCTCGCAGACGATGTAGGTCCGCAGCAGCTCCCCGGCAATCCGCCAGGGGGCCTCGCCGGGGGGCTCCAGGGTTTCCTGCCCCGGCAGCTCCGCCTGGGGAATGGCGGGGACGAAGGGCCGCGGTTCCGGCGAAACCGGCTCCCTTGGAAGAGCGGGCTCCGCCAAAGCTTTCGGCTCCGCCGGGGGGGCGGGAGGCGCCGGCGCCCGCTCCGCCTTTAGCCCCAGGACCGAGGACGGCGCGTCCTGCCGCAGGGGCGGGAAGGCCCCGCTCCGCCCCAGGGCCGGGCGGGGAGAGGGCGTTTTGGGCAGCGGCGGCGCGCTGTCCGACAGCCGGGGGCCGGTCCGCTCCGTGTCCCAGGCGGGAAGGGGCGCGGCGGGCCTGGGGGCCGGGGCGGCGGGCTTCGCCCCCTGTTCCCGGTAGGCTTTCGCGTCCATGGACTGGAAGAAGTCCCCCCGGGGATTCACGGTTTTCTCCGGGTCCGCCGGGGCGGCGGGAACCGGCCCTCCCTGCGCCGCCAGGGCGTCCAGCACGGTGTGGTAGACCGCGTTGAAAACGGCCTGCTCCTGGGCGAATTTTATTTGGGTCTTGGCGGGGTGGACGTTCACGTCCACCGCCGTCACCGGCAGGGTCACCGCCAGCACGCAGCCGGGGAAGCGGCCCTTCATGATTTGGTTCCGGTAGCCCTCTTCCAAAGCGGCGGTCAGAAGCTGGGACTTGATGAACCGCCCGTTGACAAAAAAGACCTGCATCCCCCGGGAGCCCCGGCCCTGGAGGGGCCGGGTGATGAAGCCCGACACCGCCGCGCCGCCTCCGCCCCCCTTCACGGGGAGGAGGCTCCGGGCGAACTCCCGGCCCAGGGCGGCGTAAATAGCGGAGTCCAGCCGCCCGTCTCCGGGGGTGTGGAGGGCCTCCGTGCCGTCCTTAATGAATTTAAAGGACACGTCCGGATGGGACAGGGCCAGGTGCTGCATTAAACCGCCGGCCGCCGCCGTTTCGGCGCTGTCCTTTTTCATGAATTTCAGCCTGGCAGGGGTGTTGTAGAAGAGGTCCCGGACCAGGATGGTGGTGCCCTCCGGAGCTCCGGCCTCCTCCACCGCGCCGGGGACGCCCCCCTCCAGGCGCAGCGCAGCGCCGGTGGGGTCCTCCCGCCGCCGGGTTTGAATCTCCACCCGGCTGACGGCGGAGATGGCCGCCAGGGCCTCCCCCCGGAAGCCCAGGGTGCCGATTTTTCCCAGGTCCTCGGGGCCCCGCAGCTTGGACGTGGCGTGGCGCAAAAAGGCGGTGGGCAGCTCCGCCGGGGCGATGCCGCAGCCGTTGTCCGTCACCCGGATGAGGCCCATGCCGCCCCGGCGGAGCTCCACCACCACGGCGGAGCTATGGGCGTCCAGGGCGTTTTCCACCAGCTCCTTCACCACGCTGGCGGGGCGCTCCACCACCTCCCCGGCGGCGATGAGGTCCGCCACATGAGGGGGCAGCTGCTGAATGCTGGGCATAGGGTTTCCTCCTTTCCGGGGCCCGGCGGGCCGTTAAAACAAAAGCGCCGCGATGATGGGAATGGTGACGATGGAGGCCAGGGTGGAGACGAAGGTGATCTGGGCCATGCACTCCGCATCCCCGCCGTACTCCATGCAAAGAAGCGAGCCGTTCACCGCCGCGGGCATGGCCATTTGGATGACGGCCACCCCCAGGATGAGGGGGTCCGTCCCCATCCACCGGAGGAGGAAGCACAGCGCGCCGGGCAGGGCCAGCAGCCGCACCGCCGTCAAAATCCACAGCCGGGGGGAGGCCAGCATCCGCCCCAGGGGAATCCCCGCCAGCAAAGAGCCCACAAACAGCAGCGACAGCGGCACCGTCACATTCCCCACAAACTCCAAGGCTTCCCCAATCATGGCCGGGGGCCGCAGCCGCCCCAGGGCCAGAATCAGGGCCAGCAGGGCGGACACCACGCAGGGGGAGAACATCTGCCGGAGGCTGAACCGCTTGGCCCCGGTGAGCATCAGCGGCCCCAGGGTAAAGGTCATCAGGTTGAAGGGCAGGACCAGAATCACGGCGTAAAACAGGGCCTCCGCCCCAAAGAGGGCGGCTATCACCGGGTAGCCGATAAAGGCCACATTGGGAAAGGCCAGGGTGTACCGCCAGACCCCCTTCTGCCCCGGCGTGCCCCCCAGCAGGGGCGGAACCGCCAGGACAAAGGCAGATTCCAGCAGGTAGAACACCGCCGCCACCCCCAGGGTTCCCAGCACCACCGCGGGCTCCGGCAGGGCTTCCCCCGTGCACACGGAGCCCAGAATCATGCAGGGCAGGGTGATGTCCAGCAGCAGCTTGGAGATGTGCTTGTCCGTCTGGCCGCCCAGGATTCCCAGGCGGTTTGCCAGAAAGCCCGCGGCGATGGCGAACAGCAGCACCAGCATCTCCGCGAAGGTATCCAGAAAACTCATAGCAAAACTTCTTTCCCGGGCGCGCGTGCCCCGCGTTATAAGGACCCCGCCAGGGCCGACAAGGCGTTCACCCCGGCGTGGAGGCCGATGGAGGCCCAGAGGGTCCCGGAGTGCTCATAGGCCCAGGCCAGCACCAGGCCGGGGATGAGATACTGGACCATAGCCAGGAAGTAGGCCGGGTCCCGGTTCGCCAGGGCGAACTGCCACACATGGACCAGGGCGAAGAGGGCGCAGCTTGCGGCATAGGCCAAAAGGCGGCTCTTTTCCTTCAGCCCCCCGAAGACCAGGCCCCGGAACAGCGTCTCCTCCACAAAGGGGGCCAGGAAGACGACAATCAGCAGCGTCATGCGGGGGGCGCTTCCCGTCCGGGCGGAGATGACCGCGTCGTTCAAATTCCCGGAGCGGTCCACGAATACGCTCCCCAGCCGGGCCGCCAGCTCGCTGAGGCCGTAATAGGCCACAATGCCCACCCCCGCCGTCTTGAGGGCCCGGGCGGGCTCGTCCAAAAAGCGGCGGGTGGAGGTTCCCAGCAGGCGGTGGAAGAGGATGGCCGTCACGGCGAAGAGGCCGTAGTAATAGACCGCGCCGTACAGCTCCCCGGAAATCCGCCGCCCCAGAAGCTCCCCCGCCAAATGCCGGGCGGGCCCCGCCATAAGCGGGAGGAGGAGCAGGTAAAACACAAAGAAGATGCCGCCCCCGAACCGCTCCAGGTTCGTCAGCCCCGGGGAGGGTCGTTTCTTAGCCATAGCCGCCCCTTTACGTCAGTTTTTGTTTCAGCTCATACAAGAGGCTCATGGCCTCGATGGGGGTCAGCGTGTCCGGCTGGCAGCGGCGCAGGGCGTCCAGCACCTCCCCCTCCCCCAGGGAGCCCAGGGAGACCTGTTCCGCCTCCCGCCGGGGGGCGGGGGGCCTGCCCCCGGTTTCCAGCTCCTCCAGCACCTGCCGGGCCCGCTGAAGCACCTTCTCCGGCAGGCCCGCCAGCTTGGCCACCTCGATGCCGTAGCTCCGGTCCGCCCCGCCGGGGAGGATTTTGCGCAGGAAGATGATCTCCTCCCCCCGGGCCTTCACGGCGAGATGGAAGTTCGCCGCGCCGGGCAGGGAGTTTTCCAGCTCCGTCAGCTCGTGGTAGTGGGTGGCAAAGAGGGTCTTGGCCCCCAGGGTCTTGGGATTCGCGCAGTGCTCCAGCACCGCCCGGGCGATGCTCATGCCGTCGAAGGTGGAGGTGCCCCGGCCAATCTCGTCCAGAATCAGCAAAGAGCGCTTGGTGGCGCGGCGGAGGATGTCCGCCACCTCCGTCATCTCCACCATGAAGGTGGACTGCCCGGCGGAGAGGTCGTCGCTGGCCCCCACCCGGGTGAAGATCCGGTCCACCACGCCGATGCGGGCGTGGGACGCGGGGACGAAGCTGCCCATTTGGGCCATGAGCACAATCAGGGCCGTCTGGCGCATGTAGGTGGATTTGCCCGCCATGTTGGGGCCGGTGAGGATGGCCACCCGGTTCTCCTTCTCCCCCAGGAACGTGTCGTTTGGGACAAAGAGGCTGTCCTTCAGCATCCGCTCCACCACAGGGTGGCGGCCCTCCCGGATTTCAATCACCCCGGACTCGTCCACGTCCGGGCGGCAGTAGCTGTTCCGCACCGCCACGGCGGCGAGGGACGCCAGCGCGTCCGCCTCCGCCACGGCCCCGGCGGTTTTTAAAACCCGGCCGGAGGCGGCGGAAATCTCCTGGCGGAGCGCGGTAAACAGCTCGTACTCCAGGGCCACCACCCGGTCCGAGGCGGTGAGGATGGAGTTTTCCAGTTCCTTGAGCTCCTGGGTAATGTACCGCTCCGCCCCCGCCAGGGTCTGCTTGCGGATATAAGTCTCGGGCACCTCGCCCTTATAGCTGTTGGAGACTTCGATGGTGTAGCCGAAGACCTTGTTGTACTTGATTTTTAAGGTCCGGATGCCGGTGCGCTCCCGCTCCCGGGCCTCCATCTCGGGGATGACCCCCTTGCCGCTTTTTAAAATATGCCGCAGGCGGTCGACTTCCGGGTGGAAGCCGTCCCGGATCAAATCCCCCTCCCGGACGGAGAAGGGAGGCTCGTCGCAGATGGTCTCGGCGATGCGCCGCCCCAGGTCCTCCAGGGCGTCCAGCTCCTCTGAAAGCTGGCGGAGGCGGCGGTCGGAAAAGGCGGCGAGGCGGCTTTTAATCTCCGGCAGCTTCCCGATGGCGGAGCGGAGGGAGGCCAAATCCCGCCCTCCGGCGGAGCCGTAGACAATGCGGCCGATGAGCCGCTCCATGTCCCCCAGGCCCGAGAGGGCGGCGATCAGCTCCTCCCGGGCGATGGTGTCCCCCACCAGGGCCGCCACGGCCCCGCTGCGCCGGGTGATAGCGGTGACGTTCAAGAGGGGCCGCTCCAGCCAGCTGCGGAGGCACCGGCCCCCCATGGAGGTCTGGGTCCGGTCCAGCACCCAGAGAAGGCTCCCCTTCTTCTCCTTGCCCCGCATGGTGGCGGTCAGCTCCAGATTCCGCCGGGCAGTCAGGTCCAGCTCCATAAAGAGGCCCTGCTCATAGTAGTCTAAGTCGTTGATGTAGGAAAGGTCCGTCTTCTGCGTCTCGTATAAGTAGCTCAGCAAGCCCCCCAGGGCCATGGCGGCGGCGGGCACGGCGGCGGGAAGCCGGTTCCAGGCCTCCTCGCCGAACTGCCTGCGGATATTCCGCTCCGCCTCTGGCAATAGGAAGCGCCGCTCCCCGGCGCGCTCCACCCGGCAGCGGAATTTCTCCCGGAGGGCCGCCACCAGGGCCGTCTCGGCATAGGCCCCGTCGTTTACCACCGCCTCGGCGGGGGAGAAGCGGCCCAGCTCGTTGATAATATGCTCCGCCCGGTCCTTCCCGGTGAAGGAGGTGAGGTGGGCCCGGCCGGTGGTAATGTCGCAAAAGGCGATTCCGGCGGACCGGGCGTCGGCGTAGACGGCGCAGAGGAAGTTGCTGGCCTTCTCGTCCAGGCAGCCGGCGTCGGTAACCGTCCCCGGGGTGACCACCCGGATGATGTCCCGCTTCACCAGCCCCTTGGCGGCGGCGGGGTCCTCCATCTGCTCGCAGATGGCCACCTTGTAGCCCTTGGCGATGAGCCGGGCAATGTAGCTCTCGCTGGCGTGATAGGGGATGCCGCACATGGGCACCTGCTCTTCGGCGGGCTTTAAGTGCTTACCCTTGTCCCGGCTGGTAAGGGTCAGGTCCAGCTCTCGGGAGGCCAGCTTCGCGTCGTCGGCGAACATCTCATAGAAGTCGCCCAGGCGGAAGAACAAAATGGAATCCGGGTTCTGCTTTTTAATTTCCAGGTACTGCTTCATCATGGGGGTCAGCTCTGCCATGGGATTCCTCTCTTTTCTCTAAAAACTCCTGCTCACAGCTCCGCCGAGGCGCCGCAGTCCATGGGCCGCAGCCGGTCCCCCAGCGCTTCTTTGAGCCGCCCATAGGCCCAGTCCCCGGTGCAGTGGCCGGTGTAGTAAATCGTACTTCCCTGGCGCAGCTGCTCCGCCGTGGCGCGGAGCAGCGCCTCCGCCTCCGGCGCGCCGGGGGCCAGCTCGAAGAGGTGGAAGCCGCCGAAGACCACGTCGGGCAGGCGGCCCAGATGCCGCTTCGCCGCCCGGAGGATGTTCACGACGCCTGAATGCCCGCACCCGATCAGGAGGGCCGCCCTGCCGTTCTCCTCCGCCAGCAGATGCTGCTCGTGGGCGAAGCCGTCGGGCCGGAAGCCCTCCCCGATCTTCTCCTGGAGCTTGGGGGCCGCGGCCCGGAGGGATTTGTCGTCCTCCACGTCCGAGAACAGGGTCAGCCCGTCCCCCAGGTCCTCCCGGTCCCCGGTGAAGGAGAACCGCTCCGCAAGAGCCCCCGTCTCCGGCAGGCCGATGTAGTTCGGTTCCTGCCCCGGCAAAACGGCGTAATAGGCCCCCAGGGCCTCCCGGCGGAGGTAAATCTTTGCCCTCCGGTTGCACTCGCAAAATGCTGCCAGGCCCCCGCCGTGGTCGGAGTGCCCGTGGGACAGCACGGCGGTATCCACGGCGGCAGGATCGATTCCCAGGGCCCGGGCGTTGCCCAGGAAGGAGGCGTCGGGCCCCATGTCGAAGAGGACCTTGCGCCCCGCCGCTTCTACATAGAGGGAAAGGCCCCGGGCGGCGGCAAGGACGGGACGGCCGGACGTATTTTCCAGCAGGGTGACGATCTTCATGGGAGTACCTCCTGTTTTGTATTCAAGCCGCCCTTGACAGACCGGGCGGGGTCCGCTATAATAAAGGCAGGAGGGCGGTCAGCCGGTGGCAGCCGGTTGGCGGTCAATCGTCTTACAAGTTTATAGCTTGAGAAATTGCCGCTTCTTGCTGTTACTGGGGGGCGGTTATTTCTTTAGGTTATGACCTAATTGGATAGCCGCAATCACGAGCGTAAGTAATGCGATGACTTCCAGCGCGCTCATGGGCCTCACCTCTTTCCGCCTGAAAGAGGATTGACCCCGCCTCTCCTGCCGGTTTCTATTATAGCACATTTGTCAATAACTGCCTGAAAGACCCTGCGCGCGGCGCAGGGTCTTTTTTATTCCTCCGGCTCTTTGGGCCAGTCCCGGCAGACCAGCTCGTCCAGGGAGAGGTTGTAAAAATCCGCCAGGGCAATGAGGGTGGACATTTGTGGTTCCCGCTCCCCACGTTCGTAAGTCTGATAGGCCCGCCAGCTGATACCAATGAAAGGGGCAAGTTCCGTTTGCTTCAGCCCTCGCTCTTTGCGCAATTTTAAAAGATGCTGTGAAAATGTCATATTCTTCTCCTGTACGCCTTGACAGACACAGGTGTGTTTGCTATAATAGTCCTACAAGAACACATTCGCGTCTTTTAGGGGAGGTCACACCATGGACGGCTATCTCGACTGCCTGTATCGTTATATCTTAGATCATCTGCTTCTGGACGTGCGCCTGGACCTCATAGACTACAGCCGCTGGAACAATCGCCGGGATTTCGCCTGGGAGGCCCTGGAGAAAGCCCTGACCCCGGAGCAGCTCCGCCTGGTGGAGGACTACAAGGACGCCTGCTGCGGCCTCCGGGACCTGGAAGACCGGCTTTTGTTCCAGGAGGCCGTCTCCCTGGGCAAGTGGATGGCCCTTTCTTAGACCGGCTCCCCGTACAGCGCCCAGGTGTTGCTCCCGGTGATTTTCACCTCCAGAAACCGCCCGATCAGGGACTTGTCCCCCTTTAACCGCACCAGCCGGTTTCCCTCCGTCCGGGAGGAGAGGGGGTATTCCCCGTCCTCGCTCTCGCCGTCCACCAGGACCCGGACCGTCCTGCCCGCATATCTGGCGTGAATCTCCGCCGAGCGGGCGTTCTGGACCTCCAGCAGCTTGTCGAACCACTTTTGCTTCTCCTCTCGTGAGGCCGGGTCCGGCAGCGCCGCCGCCTTGGTGCCGGGACGGGGGGAGTAGAGAAATGTGAAGAGGGCGTCAAAGCCCACCTCCTCCACCAAAGACACGGTGTCCATGGCCTCCGCCTCCGTCTCCCCGGGGAAGCCGATGATCACGTCGCTGGTCAAAACCAGCCCCGGCATGACGGACCGGGCGCGGCGGATCAGCTCCAGGTACTTCTCCCGGGTGTAGCGCCGGTTCATCTCCCCCAGCACCCGGTCGTTTCCGGACTGGAAGGGCAGGTGGAGCTGCTTGGCAACGTGACGGCACTTCGCCATCACGTCGAAGAGCCGGGGGGTGGCGTCCTTGGGGTGGCTGGACATGAAGCGGACCCAGTAGTCCCCGGGGATTTGGTCGATGTCCTCCAGAAGGTCCGGGAAATGATACCCGGTATCCAGGTCATTGCCGTAGGAGTTCACGTTCTGGCCCAGCAGGGTGATGTCCTTATACCCGGCCTCCACCAGCTCCCGGACCTCCGCCAGCACGGCGGAGGGCTCCCGGCTCCGCTCCCGGCCCCGGACGTAGGGCACGATGCAGTAGGAACAGAAGTTGTTGCACCCGTACATGATGGAAACCCAGGCCTTCACCCCCCGTTCCCGGACCACCGGCAGGCCCTCGGCGATGCAGCCGTGCTCCTCGGCGGTGGAGAAGACCCGCTTCCGGGTTTCGTAAACCTGCCATAAAAGCTCCGGGAAGCGCCACAGGGCCTGGGGCCCGAAGACCAAATCCACATGGCGGTAGGATTCCTTTACCCGCTTCGCCACCCGCTCTTCCTGGGCCATGCAGCCGCAGAGGATGATCACCTGCTCCGGGTTCTCCTTCTTGGAGTGGGTCAGGATGCCAAGGTTCCCGAAGACCCGCTGCTCCGCGTGCTCCCGGACGGCGCAGGTGTTCAGCAGGGCCAGGTCCGCCTCTCCGGGGGCCTCCGTAAAGGCAAAGCCCATGGCTTCCAGCATGCCCATGATCCGCTGTCCGTCCGCCACGTTCTGCTGGCAGCCGAAGGTCTCCACACAGGCCCTGGGATGGGCCCCCCGGGCGGCGAACATGGCCTTTATCTTCTCCTGAAAGCCCCGCTGGCGGGCGATTTCCCCCTCCGGGACCACGATTTCCTCTCGCTTCAAAACGCTTCCTCCATCCGTACCGGTGATATTTAAAATTCAACAGCGTTATCATACCATGAAAGCCGGGAAAGCACAAGGCGGAATCCCGCTCCCGGCCCGGGGGTTTTGTGATTTTCGCCGGAGGTAATCGGTTTACCTTTGGCGAAAACGTAAAATCTCACAAAAGGCCTTGACAGCCGTTCAAAATTATTGTATATTTTAGCTACAGAAAGAGGTGAGTCCAGTGTACTAGTCCGACACGAAAACCCACGTCTTCCAAGCGCCGTTCGAAAAGCCCCAGCGCATACCCGGCGACAGCGTGATCTCAGGCAATTCCCAAAGACGAAACACCCCTCATTATGATGAGCCAGCGGGACCAACAGGTCGGCGCGAGAAACTGTTTTATGGATTGGAAACCCCACGGATCACCCAAACCCCAGCGAATCCCCCCGAACGGCAGCATTAAGAAAGCACGAGGTACGAAGACCAATGGATAGTCCGATCAATGGTTGAGCCCCCCATTCGCCGAAGGAGCGGATGGGGGGATGTTTTTGCCCGTCTGCCGCCCGTGGGGCGGCTTTTTTGCGCCCCGGGTATTGCCTTTCCGCCCCGAACAAGATATAATTGCTGCCAGGTCCCGCAGGAAGGATTTTCCGGCGGGACAAAACGCAAAGAAGGAGATATCACGAAACATGAAGAGAACACGCATTGCGGCATTCCTGCTGGCCCTGGTGCTGTGCCTGGGGCTTCTGCCCATGACGGCCCTGGCGGAGGAGGACAGCGGAAAATTCGATGTCATCTTTGACGCACACCCCGGAACATTCTCCCCCAACGGGACTACCCTCATGACCGTCCAGACAACCGGGCCCAAGGTGGAGGAGCCCGCCGTAAAGCCCGTATATCCGGGCCACACCTTTGACGGCTGGTTTACTCAAGACGGCAA